>JAIOPP010000164.1 GCA_021413845.1 Planctomycetia bacterium
CGCTCGATCACTCACGAAGATTCGCAGCACGCGCAAGGTTCGGTCCGTTTTCTCAGCGGTCGACACACTCCGAGCGTCGATCCGATTTCCGAGTTTCCGTGCGTCGGGCCGATCGTGGCCAAGATGCGCGAACATCGGCAACTCGGCGTCCCGAACCATGTTGCCAGTTCGGCCCGCGCCTACGGCGACGGCAGCGCGTACCTCGGCGAATCGACGATGCCGTTCGTGGTCGGCGGCAATCCCGGGGCACCGGGCTTCAAGGTGCCGAATCTCGCCGTGAGTTCCGCGCTCAAGGGTCGCCTCGGCGACCGCGCCGCGTTGCTGAAAGCGTTCGACACATTTCGCCGTGAGGCCGACGGCTCCCTCTCGATGTCGTCGATGGATGCTTTCAACCAACGTGCTTTAGACCTGCTCACCAGCGAGAAGGCTCGCCAAGCGTTCGACCTGACATTCGAGAGCGAAGCGACTCGCGATCGCTACGGCCGGCATGAATGGGGCCAACGTGCCTTGCTCGCCCGCCGGCTCGTCGAAGCGGGCTGCAGTTTCGTGCGGATGGACATGAACAATCCCAACGTGCCCGGCGTCGATGAAACTCGCACCGCCGGCAACTGGGACATTCATGCCGTCAACGGCGATCTCTATTACGATCTCGGCGTGCGCTTGGCGCCGTTCGACAAGGCGGTCGCGGCCTTGATCGAAGACATCTACGATCGCGGACTCGATCGCAAGACGATGTTGATCGTCGCCGGCGAATTCGGCCGCACTCCGCGCGTCAATCCGGCTCGGGGAACACGCTCCGGCGTGATGCAGCCCGGTCGCGATCATTGGCCCGGTGCGCAGTCGGTGCTGATCTCCGGCGGCGGCGCTCGCATGGGGCAAGTTATCGGTTCGACCACCGACAAAGGTGAGTATCCGAAAGACAATCGCCTCGATCCGAACGACCTGCTCGCCACGGTCTATCGCTTTTTAGGTATCGACTACCACCACGCGTTCCTCGACCGGAGCGGTCGACCGATGCCGATCCTGCCGCACGGCAATCCGATCGCGGAGTTGTCGTAAGGCTTCGAGTGCGACCGTAGGCGAAAATTTGAAGCGGAGATAAGCGTCGGAGACCGGCTCCTCAGCGTGATGCGAGGCATTACAGGAATTGCTTCATGTCCAGCGACTTTCGTGCAAGGCCTTGTCAACGTGCGGCACATGCCGCCCACGCCTTCGTCGACTTTCAAGGAACGACGCGTGAAGGCCTGACCCTGGTCGACCGGCGCGGGATGTTGAAGGCCGGTGCGGCGGGCATCGCCGGGTTATCACTCCCCGCCTTGCTTCAAGCACGTGCCGAAGCCGCCGACGCAGGGCGTAAGATGCGCGCGCCGAAGAGCGTGATTCTGCTGTGGATGGCCGGCGGTCCGAGCCAGATCGACACGTGGGATCCGAAGCCCGATCGACCGGAGAACAACCGCGGTCCGTTCGGCGTCACGCAGACGAAGTTGCCCGGCGTCGTCATTTGCGAGCACTTGCCGAAGCAGGCGGCGATGCTCGACAAGTTCACGATCATTCGCTCCGTCGACGCGCGACACAGCAATCACGAACCGAACAAAGTCTTTCAAACGGCGAACCTCACTGCCGAAGCCCGCACGAATCCCGAAGCGGAGCACTATCCCGCCTTGGCGTCGGTGATCGCGAAGCATCACGGAGCCAATCATCCTTCGATGCCGCCCTATGCGGCGTTCATGAAATCACGCTCGCACTTGGCCTTCGCCGGATATCTCGGCAAGCAGTACGATCCGTTTCTCTGCAGCCAAGCAACGAAGCTGCCGGTGTATTCGAACGTCGGCATCGACACGGGCGACATGACCGGCGGCGACTTGTTCCAATTGCCGACTGGCCTCTCCATCGATCGACTTCACGATCGTCGGGCGTTGCTGCAGCGATTCGACCAAATGCGCTCGGGCCTTGATCAGTCGGGCTCGATGCAAGCCCTTGATGTCTATCAGCGGCAAGCGGTCGACATGCTGCTCGGCGAGCGAGCCCGCAACGCGTTCGACGTGGAGCGCGAGCCGCAAGCCGTCCGCAACCGATACGGCAAACATCTGTGGTGTCGGCAGGCATTGATCGCGCGGCGTTTGGTCGAGGCGGGTACGGCCTTCGTCACGCTCGACCTCAGCTACCATTCCGCTTCCGGCACATGGGATACTCACGGCGACAATATCCCTCCCTACGGCGGCATCAAGAACGGCCTCGGTCCGCTACTGCCCCTGTTCGATCATCTCATCACGACGCTCGTCTCCGATCTCGATGAGCGAGGATTGCTCGACGACGTGCTGGTGATCGCGATGGGAGAATTCGGGCGTACGCCGAACATGGGAACGCAAGGGAGCACCGATGGCCGGAATCATTGGCCCGTCGTGATGTCGATGTGCATGGCGGGAGGCGGACTCAAGCATGGTCAGATCATCGGAGCCTCGAGCCGCGACGGAGGCGAGATCCACGAGCGACCCGTTACTCCGGGCGACCTTGCGGCGACGCTGTTTCGATATTTCGATGTGCCTCAAGACGTGAGCTACCTCGACAATCGAGGTCGCCCGCGCTTCATCTTGGATCAAGGCGGGAAGCCGATTCGAGAGTTGGTCGGATAGCCAGTCGGCGAATCGACCGTGCTCTCGCGCTCACTGTAGTCCTCGCGGACGGTTCCCCATCGACGCTCGCTACGGCACAGGCTTGAGTTCCGTCTCGTCGTCTGTTGAAACGGGGTGTGTGTTCCCAAGTATCGGACGGGTGACAACGCGCGGCGATCCGTAACCGGAGTATGCGCGGCTTTGGAACGGCAAGGTGAAAAGCGACGCCAAGCCCGACTCGCGGAGAAACCACGGCTCAGGTCGCTCACAGCGGGATGCACTCCTCTAAAGTGGGGAAAACTAGCGAGGGAAACTCCAGAATGTCCTGTGAAACAACGCAACGTCGATTGCCGGAGTGCTTGCCGGATGGGCTTGGAAGATCAACTTGTGTTCAGGCATCGATCAACTAAGATTGATGATCCCCGCCTGATATCCTGCCGTCCGCGATCCAATTCGCCTGCACGTCGGCTCTCCGATGCTAATATCCCTGCTCATTGCGTCGGTTCTTGCCGCCCCCGCCTCGTCGAGATCGCGACGGCCGGAATGTCGAGATAGGGATTGCCGCATTGCGTCGGTTCTTGCCGCCCCCGCCTCGTCGAGCGGATCGACGACGGGGCTGCGGGTTGATCCCCCCGCGCCGTTGCTCACCGGAGCCGATGCACGTCAGCAACTGTTAGTGACCGCGATTCATTCAGGGGGGGAAGTCGACGCCACGGATGAGGCGGTATTCGCTTCATCGAACCCCAAGATTGCAACCGTAAGCGAAGATGGAGTCGTGCTCCCGGTCGGCAACGGCTCGGCCGTAATTTCCGCGACCTTCGACGGCCGATCATCTTCGGTCGATGTTCGTGTCGAACGTGTTGCGGTGTTGCCGTCGCCTCATTTTGCTCGCGACATTATTCCCCTGCTCACCAAAGCCGGATGCAACTCGGGTGCTTGCCACGGAAAGCAAAGCGGTCAAAACGGTTTCAAGCTTTCAGTGTTCGGTCACGACGTCGGGGCCGACTATCAAGCGATCGTTTGCGAAGGGCGTGGGCGGCGGTTGTTTCCCTCAGTGCCGCGCGAGTCGCTTTTACTCACGAAGGCTACGAATCGAGTGCCGCACGGCGGCGGTGGACGTTTGGAAGAAAACTCGACCGAGTACCGGCGATTGCTTCGCTGAATCGACGCCGGGATGCCGCACGGCAGCGACGACGCTCCGCAGGTCGTCGCCATCGACGTACAGCCCAAAATTCGAACGATGCGCGAGCGCTCGCAGCAACGACTGCTGGTCACGGCCACGCTGTCCGACGGCTCGAGCCGCGACGTGACGCATGAGGCGGTTTACACCTCCAACGACGACACGCGAGCGACCGTCGATCAGCACGGTCGTGTCGCCACGAAGATGATGGCCGGAGAATCGGCCATCGTCGCTCGCTTCCAAGATCACGTCGCTGCAACCTTCGTTACGGTGCCGTTGAACCGTGCTGAGTGTCACGACATTCCGTACTTTTGTGCGCGAGTTCTCGCCATTCTAGCTGAACCAAGCCGGGAATTGCCATCCGCCCGGTTGCTTGGCCGGTGGGGTTGGTAATGATCGAGTGATGGCCACCGCAACTCGCACGCAACGCCGTTACGATCACCGTCTCCGGAATCTGGTTCGGACTACGCGGGACATTCATTGCGCCGTCCAACGAGGCTAAAGCGCATGTGCTCCGCGGAGTTCCGTGCATGTCAAGTCATTTGTCGTTGAATCAGCGAACTGACGTGGACAAAATAGCGAGAACTCTTCCGCTAGAGTCCCGCCACACCACCGGCCAAAGAACGAAGCCTACCCCGTCTATGAAGATTCTCACGATTACGTTGCTGCTGGTGCTTGGTAGCACGTGGACGATTCTGGCCGCCGATGGACCAGCGGCGCCGCAAACGTTGGAATCGGTCAAGGAGCAAGGTCGCGCGAAGTCGCGATTTTTGAAAGAGACCAAGGCCGCGCCCGAGTCCACCGACGCGCTGCCGCAGGCGAATCTGGCGACCTTTCGCCAATCGATTGACGCGGTCCTCAAAAAGAGCTGCCTCGGCTGCCACGGCCCGCAACGTTCGGAAGGGCGACTGCGAATCGATCAATTGAATCCCGACCTGCTCGCCGGCCCCGATGTCGACCGTTGGCGCGAAGTGTACAACGCGCTCGGCAAGTCCGAGATGCCGCCGCAAGACGCGCCTGAGTTCGTCCTGGCCGAGGCCGAGCGAGGGCGGATCGTCGATTGGCTCGGTGAAGAGTTGAACAAGGCGTCGCTCGTGCGCCGCAACAGACAAGTGCATTCGTCGTTTCGTCGACTCACGAAGTACGAATACAACTACGCCCTGCAAGATTTGCTCGGCATCCCGTTCGCGCTCGGGAACAAGCTGCCGCCGGAACCCGTCTCGGCGGATGGCTTCAAGAACAGTTCGGAACTGCTGCAGATGTCGGCGATGCAGTTCGAGACCTACCGCGAGATCGGGCTCACCGCGCTCAAGCGCGCCACGGTGATTGGCGAGCGGCCGCGACCGGTCACATACAAGGTCGCTTGGCAGGAACAGATGGATCAAGCGGCCAAGGCGAAGAACGCCAAACCGTTCGAGAAGCATGACGATAGCTACAACAAGCACCAGAATCAGCCGCACTTGCTCAGTCGCGAATCGGGGCAGGGCATCGTGTTTACCACCGGCAAGTCGCTGCCGCTGCCCAACGCGACCATCGAGCAAACGCCGGCCGACACCCCGGTCGTGCTCGTGCTGCCGAAGAACAGCGAAGTGAAGCTCGACTTGGATCGCTTTCTGCCGGACGAAGGAGTGATGCGTGTGCGCATTCGCGCCGGTCGGACGACAATGAACCCCGACGAGTATGCGAGCCTGCGGTTGATTTTCAGCGCTCACACCAGCAACAACGCCAACTTCTCGCAGGTCGTCAGCGACCGCGACATTCCGGTGACGGCACCGGCCGACGATCCGCAGTTCGTGCAGTTCGATATTCCGCTGAACGATATCCAGCGCAATCCGTTTCGCAAGCTCACGACCGCATTCCCGCGCCGCGACGAGTTCGTGCACATTCACAATGTCTCGAATGCCTTCGGCGGCGAAGAACGGCTCAACGTGGTGATCGACTCGATCGAGATCAGCGCTCCGTACTACGAGCATTGGCCGCCGAAGTCGCACACGGACATCTTTTTTGCCAGCAGCAACCAAGCCAACGAAGCAATCTACGGTCGCGAGGTGTTGAGTCGCTTTTTGAGACAAGCCTGGCGGCGACCGGTATCGACGCAGGAAGTGGACCAGTACATGGCGTTGTTCGCCCAGTATCGACCCAGCTTCGCGACGTTCGAGGAGGCGATGCTCGAGGTGCTGGCCACCGCGCTCGCCAGTCCCGAGTTCCTGTACCTGACGCAGCGCACATCGGCCGACGACAGAAAGTCGGCCGCCAAGATCAGCCAGCTCGAATTAGCCAGCCGGCTGGCCATGTTTCTCTGGTCGAGTCTGCCGGACGATGAGCTGCTGACCCTCGCCGAGCAAGGCAAGCTCCGCGAACCGGAAGTCCTCAGTGCTCAAGTGACGCGACTGCTGGCCGATTCGCGATCGCGGCGAATGTCGCAGAACTTTGTCGAGCAATGGCTGGGCCTGGATCGCTTGAATAGCGTGACGCATCTCACCGACGCCACGTTGCGCGAGGCACTCGAGGCCGAGCCGATCGCGTTCTTTGACGAAGTCCTACGGCAGAATCACAGTGTCATGGACTTCATCCATTCCGATTACGCTCTCGTGAACGAGCGGCTGGCGAGTCACTATCGCATTCCTAAAGTCTTCGGCCCGCACTTTCGCAAAGTGGCCATCACGTCGCAGACGAACCGCGGGGGGCTGTTGACCTGTGCCGCGATCTTGGCGATGAACTCCGACGGCAAAGACTCGCACCCGCTCAAACGTGGTGTCTGGATGCTCGAGCGCATCTTGCACGATCCGCCACCTCCGCCGCCGCCGAATGTGCCGGAAGTCGATTTGACTGACCCGGAGATCTTGAAGATGACGCTCAAGGAGCGGATCGCCGATCATCGCAACAAAGCGGCGTGCAACTCGTGTCACTCGCGGATCGACCCTTGGGGCATCGCCTTCGAGAACTACGATGCCCTGGGGGCGTTTCGGACGCACATCAAGAACCAGCCGGTCGATGCCACGGCCGAGCTCTTTAATCGGCAAACCCTCGCCGGGATGAATGGACTCAAGCAGTACCTGCTCGCCGACCGACAGGATCAATTTGCCAGTGCGATGGTGCACAAGCTGCTAGCGTATGCCCTCGGCCGATCGCTCACCCTGGGTGATCGTACCGCCATCGACAGCTTGACAGCTCGGTTCCGGCAACGGGATGATCGCCTGGGAGACCTCGTGCGGTTGATCGTCAGCAGTGATATTTTCAACGCCAAGTAAGAGTCAGGAATACTCGATGATCCACCGCAATGCAACGCTCAGTCGCCGGACCTTTCTGCACGGCACGGGAGTGGCCCTGGCATTGCCGTGGCTGGAGACGTTTGCCGCCGAGCGCTCTGCCACAGACGATACACCCAAGCGGTTCCTCAGTGTCTATCATCCCGATGGCGTCGGCTTGCCGCTGAAGTCGGATCCGGCGTGGAAGGATTGGAGCTGGTTCCCTCGCGGCGGCGAGAAGAATTTCGAGCTGACGAAAGTCCTCGACGTGCTCGATCCGCTGCGCAGCGACATTACAATCTACTCCGGCCTATCGCATCCCGCCGCTCGCCAAGTCCACGGCCACTCGAATGCCGATCAGTACTTGACCGGTGCTCCGATCGGTGGTCACGGCCCGTATCAGAACACGATCTCGGTCGACCAGGTTTACGCGGCCCATATCGGCGATCGTACACGACACGCATCGTTGGTCATGTCGACCAACGGCGGCGTGGGTGGCCCGCGGGGCGCTCAAACGCAATCGTTCAATCGCGAAGGTCGACCGATCCCGGCACTCAACAAGCCGCGCGATATCTTCAACATGCTCTTCGTCACGAGCAGCAAAGACACGGCCGCCAAGCTAACCCGCAGCAAGAGTGCGCTCGATCTGCTGATCGACCACACACGTTCGCTCGGACGTCAACTTTCCAGCCACGATCAAGCGACGCTCAAGCAGTATCTCGACGCGGTGCGCGATACCGAGCTCAAGCTCGCCAAGGCGCAGCGATGGATCGACACGCCTGTGCCGCAGGTTGATACGCGTAACTTGCATCTCGACGCCGAGCCCAAAGAAGCGCGGCTTTATTTCCAGACGATGTACGAGCTGATTTATCTCGCGTTTCTAAGCGACTCGACGCGCGTGGCGACATTCCAGTTGGGGCGCGAGAACGGCGAGGGACCGCACGATCTGCTGTCGCTGGCCGTAGGGCTTGGAGGTGCGCACGGTCTGACACACGCCGTCAAAAAACCCGGCGGCTGGCAGAACCTCGGCACCTACAATCGCTATCAGGCCGAGGAGTTTGGCCGCTTTGCTCAGCGGCTGCGCGACACGCCCGAGCCCACGGGCAACGGCAATATGCTCGACAACACCGTTGCCATGCACGGCTCGGCGTCGAGCAGTTTCCATCTCTCGCGCAACTATCCGATCATTTCCGCTGGTGGCAAGAATTTCGGCTTCACCAACGGTCGCTATCTCAAGTTCGGCAAGGGGAATGAAGACAATCAGGCTGGTGCTGGAATCGATACCGACGCGGGTTGGACCGGCAAGATCGAAGTGGAAGAACTGCCGTTGGCAAAGCTCTTCGTCACGATCTTACAGCGGCTTGGCGTCGAGACCGACAAGTTTGGCGGGTACAGCGGGACGTTGAGCCGGGTCTAACGCGAGCGGCACATTCTAGGCCAAGATCGCTTTGGCGATGTTGCCGTCGACGTTGGTCCGGTGGAAGTCGCGACCGGAGTAACGGTAGGCGAGTCGTTCGTGATCGAGACCCTACAGATACAGGATCGGTGTGCTAGTCCACCGACTTTTCGCGGTGCTGAGTGTCACGACATTCTGGAATTTCGTGCGCGAGTTCTCGTCATTTTAGTTGGTCGGGGTCGTTGAACGCCACTCGCACGGTTGCTCTGCCGTCAACGGAGCGGCTTGCCCGATAGCGGCCGGCCGTTGGTGGTGAGGATTTGGAAGTGATGAACCCGTTGCGGGCCCTCGAACTTCCAGACCAACTTTTTGTCGCGAGTGACTTCGAACAGCTTGATCCCTTTCACCGCGTGATAGGCGGCGATGACCGTGTTACCGTTCGGAAGCCTCTGACAACCGCAAGCATCGTCGAAGGGTTTGATCGGCAAGTCGCCGTTCGATATGCGCCAGACGACTTGTCCCGCGGCATCGAACTCAACCACTTTGTTGCCGTTCGTCAGGCCGACGAGCGTATTGCCGTCTTCAAGACGAATCGCCGTGAAGGGCCAGTTCTTTTCCGGGCGTCCGCCGAGTTCTTCGAGGTCGGTGCGCCACGTTTTTGCCACCGATCCCGTCGGGGTGTATTCCTTCACCTTGAAGGCCAGCAGATGGGGCACTAGATAGTTTCCATTCGGTAGCTTGCGAGCCATGCGGGTTTGCATGTGCGCATTGTCGGTCTCGGGTTCCAACGGGAACTCCACGGCAATCTTGCCGTCGGGCTCGATTTCGAGCAGTCGCGGCTTCGGCCCCAACTCCGTCACCAACGTTCGACCGTCGGCGAGGCGCTCGACGGTACCGATCTCTTTGTTGTCGGCTGATCGGGCATACCGAAACACCACGGCCTTGTCGCGCGTGAATTCTTTGACTTCGTCGGTCCAGGCGATCAGCACGTTGCCGTTGGGCAACACCCAACCGTCGCGAGCCCCACCGCGACCGGCGTTCCAACTTTCCTGTCCCGCCTCGTCGATGATCCCCGTAAACGTCGGCCCGGCGACGAAGAACGAATGGCGAATCTCTTCGGCGGCCAGCTCCCGATCGACAAACAGCGACAACACACCGACCAGCAGCAACGCGAAACGGGTCATAACAACTCCGCGATGAAGATAAATCGAAAGACGGCTCGATCGTATTCCGAGCGACCATCGAGAGCAACGACGAGTTGTTAGCGGATACGATCTCAATGCATCGACGTATTATTGATGAACGGTTCTTGGCGATCTACAATTGTATTGCTTGGTTTCCCGCCCGCCTGCCGCTACTCGCTCTCGCTTCTCACCTCCCGTAGTCGGCATCCGAAGCCGAGCCTCTGCTTTAGCTCGATCCGCATTTCCGAAAGCCCTTATGGGACGCCCTCCTACCGCTCAAGGTTCCTCGGCTTCTCGGCGCGAGTTTCTCCGCCTGGGACTTACCGGGCTCGGGAGCCTTTCGCTTCCCTCGCTTTTTCGGCTTCGCGCCGAAGCCGCGACGACAAGCTCGAAACCGCCGACGGCCGTGATCGTGGTTTGGCTTCGAGGTGGGTGCAGCCACCTCGATACCTACGATCCTAAGCCAGACGCCCCGAGCGACTATCGAGGCCCATTCGAAACGATCGATACACGAACACAGGGCCTTCGTTTTTCGGAACTCCTTCCTCGGCAGGCGGCCATCTCCGACAAGTTCACCGTCTTGCGATCGATGGCGCACACCGGCGGAGGCCATCCGGCCGGATCACTCCAGCTTCTTTCCGGCGATCCTGCGGCGCAAGACAAGCCGAAGCCCGTCTATCCCGACTTCATGACTGTTGCGCATTTCATGCGCTCTCGCGCTGCACATACGTTGCCCAACTACGTCGGCGTGAATCCGATCACGCGCTACGATGGCTTTCAGATCGCCGGTCCCGCTTATCTCGGACCTTCATTCGAGCCTTTTGCGGTGACGGGCGATCCTAGCTCTCCGCAATTCCAAGTACCGAATATCGGGATGTCCGACTCTCGGCAGACCTCTCGCGTTCGCGACCGAATCCATTTACGGCAGTCGCTCGATCAATTACGGCGCGATGTCGATTCGTCGGGCCTGATGGACGCGATGGACCGATTCGAGTCGCAGGCGCTCGGCTTGCTCACGAGCAAGGAAGCCGCACAGGCGTTCGATTTGAACCATGAACGTCCGGAGGTTCGCGATCGTTACGGCCGTCACCAATGGGGACAACAGTGCCTGATGGCTCGGCGCTTGGTCGAAGCCGGTGTCGAAATCGTCACGACGACGTTCGACGGTCCGCTATGCGGTCGGGTCGCCAACTGGGATGATCATGCCGTAAATCATCATGTGTTCGATGCCTTGACCTATCGTGCGCCGTTCTTCGATCAAGCGGTATCCGCCTTGATCGAAGATATTTACGCGCGGGGTCTCGACAGACGAGTGCTCGTCATCGTCACCGGTGAGTTCGGACGAACGCCGCGGATCACATATGTCGGCAGCAGCGGAGAAGGAAAGGCCAGTGCGCCGGCCGGAATCGTGCAGCCGGGCCGAGATCATTGGCCGCGCGCCAATTCGATGCTGTGGGCGGGAGGTGGGATTCGGACCGGTCGCATTATCGGCGGCACGGATCGAAGAGGAGAAGACGTCGTCGATCGACGAGTCGGACCGCAAGACTTTCTCGCGACGATTTATCAGCACCTCGGCATCGACTACCGGCATGCGACGATTCCGGATCTTACCGGACGCCCGACGCCGATCGTCACCGACGGTCAGGCAATTCCGGAATTACTCCGCACCGATTATTCCTAGCGGAAACGACTTCCTTGCGGTACGTGGTAGCGCGAGGGCATCGTGTTCATCCTCTTCGTTACGTCGGTGCCACGATGCTCTTAGACCTCGCAGTTCTTGTTCGCGATCCTTAAGTCGCAGCACTTGGGGACGGCGAGGTGAAAGCGGCGCTAAAACGCCGGACTCGCTGAGAAACCACGGCTCAGGTCACCCCAGCCGGGACGGGCATCGACTAAAATGGCGAGAACTCGCGCACAAAAGTGCTGAAGGTCGTGACACACAGCACGGCGTGAAAGCCCCGGTTTGCCATGCATCGCGCGTCGTGTACTCGCGCACGATGAGCTGCCGATCATGCAGCTCGACGTAGAAAAACGCTTGAGCCGCGCCCGCGAAGTGGCTCGCATTGTCGGTATTGAAGACGTTAAAGCCGCTTGTCGCTCGCTTCGACAAGCCGTCCCAACGAAAGACTTCGCGGAAGTGCGTGTGGCCGTAAAAGATCCCGGCGACATTGAACCCCTTCAAGGCTTCGTAAAACCCTCGGACGTCGCACGAGTCCCATTCCTTGCTGTCGGGCGGAGCACTGGGAATCTTTGGGGCTTAAGGGGAGGTCCCCCTCGACATTGAATCCGCCGACCAAGTACTGAGCGAAATCCGCCAGCCGATCGTGCTCCCAGCAGATCACTACGGTCTTGCCGTGATAAGCCCGCGCTTCGTCTTTGAGCAGCTCGTCGGCGAGCGCTCGGTAGTCGTCGCGCCTATAGAGGCACAAACCCTTCTCTTTCGGAGAGAAAGATTAGAACAGCTCACTTATCGGCTTGCCGTTGAGCTGCACGATCGGGTGCGGTCGGCCACCGTTGTCGCGGTACTCCGTGTCGAGCGGCACGTCCATGTAGCGATAGATCGTCGCCGCCAGATCGCCCGGCGTCACGGGTCGATCCGCGATCGCGCCCCCCGATTCATCCGTCGAACCGATCACTTGCCCATGCCGTAGTCCGCCGCCGGCCAGCGCCATCGACATCACCGCCGGCCAGTGGTCCCGGCCGTCGATCCCGCCGATGATCGGCCTCCGACCGAATTCGCCCATCGCGAGCACCAACGTATCGTCGAGCATCCCGCGCTCATCGAGATCGGCCACCAGCGTGCCGAGCGCATGATCGAAGAGCGGCAACATCGGCTTCAGTCCGCTTTGCAGTCCGCCGTAAGGCGGGGTGTTGTCGCCGTGATGGTCCCAACTCGCGCCGCCGCCGTAGTTCATCCCGATCGTCACGAAGCTCACGCCGGCTTCGACCAACCGCCGCGCCAAGAGCGCCTGCTGCGCCCACAAATGCTTACCATACCGATCGCGCACCGCGGCCGGCTCGAGCGACAAGTCGAACGCCGTCTGCGCTCGCTTCCCCGTGACCATCTCGACCGCTTGGCGTTGATAAGCGCCGATGGCCTGCATCCCCCCTTCGTTGTCGAGCCCCATCCGTACCCGATCGAAATACTTCAACAACTCCAGCCGATCGCCGAGCCGCGACGTCGAAAGTCCTTCCGGAAGTTGAAACAGATTATTGCCGGTGAAGTTGCCGGTGTCGGCTCCTTCGAACGACACGATCGGCAACTTCGCGGCATTCTCGGCGATGAACGGATCGTAGCGCTTCCCCAAGTAACCGGCGAACGCCAGATGCTTCCGCGGCGCAGCGACCGCCGCCACGTAAGGCGGCATCGCCGGATGATTCGGCCCGCGAAACTTCGCGATCACTGAGCCGATCGCCGGGTAGCGCGCGTCGACCGTCGTCGACTCGGGATGCCCCGTCTGCATGACCCGATAAGGGTTGTGGCCGCTGAAACGAGCGTCGACCGAGCGGATGAGGGTGAACTTGTCGAGCAACGCGGCCTGCTTCGGCATGAACTCGCAGATCCGCACGCCGGGCATCGCCGTGGCGATCGGCGAGAACGGCCCCCGGTTGTTGATCGGCCGCTCAGGCTTCATGTCCCACGTGTCGACCTGGCTCGGCCCGCCCGACATCCACACCAGGATCACGCTCTTATTCGTCTTCGGCTTCCGGCCGGTCTCCGTCGCTCCGGCCCGAGCTCGCAAGAGTTCGGCAACGCTCAGGCCCGCGATCCCTGCGAGCCCAGCCTTCATCATTCCGCGACGATCAACGACGGTGAGTCCTTCGGCCGTGTCGCCGTAGTAGTTCTGAAACGCGTGTCGCCCATGCGTCGCGACGTTTCCGGAAGGAGTCATCAATCGGCCTCCGAATACGGTATCGGCGAGTGGATTCACACACCGTGCCCTTAACCTATCGACACGCTCCGATGGAAACAAGAGTGTATCGGTGCCCACTCACGGCTTCGCGACGACTACCCCTTAAACAAGCGTATGCCGCCCGTCGGTGGTCGCGGCGAACTTGCCTGAAGGCGCAGACGTGGAGCGAGCTGTCCGTCGCGTTGCGGATGACATGAGGCGTCGGCTTGTCGGTCGGACATGCTGCGGGGTCATTTCTTGATTCGGCGTTTCGTCGAATCTTTTCGATCGGTGGGATGGAAGCCTGCGTGTGAGGTCGACGTCAAGCCCGCCATAGCGACCTTCATCCCGTTTCTTGATCCAAGGCACCTTTAATCGGAACGGAATCACCCCGGAGGACGAGGAATCGTTTTCGCCGTCCACACCGCATGCATCTCCGAATTGATTTGACTATGGCGGTAGTCGTCGAATACGATCTGCCTATGGATGTAGTCAGTCTTGTTCGTCTCCCGGTAAAATTCCCATGCCCGAATCGAAAGCAGTTCTCGGCTCCACTGAAATCGAGATTCTCCGTTATCTGGGCGACCGACCGGCGATGAGCGTGGGCGAAGTGGCCGATCATTTCGCGCGGACGACGGGCCAGGCCCGAACTACGATCCTCACGATCATGGAGCGCCTGCGAAAGAAAGGGCATCTCACGCGGAAGCAAGTCAAAGGGGTGTATCACTACTCACTTAAGGTCGCCAAGCAAGACTTTCTGCGCGGGTTGGTGCGGTCGTTCGTCGATACGACGCTCGGCGGATCGGTGTCGCCGTTCGTGGCCTACCTCTCCGAAAGCGGACCGTTTTCCGATCAAGACCTCACCCATTTGAAACAACTTGTTCACGATCTCGAACAAGAACGGAAGCGAGGTGGCAAATGAGCTTCGACGGCGACCTACTCGATCTGTGGGGCGCGGCGATGTGGCGCGCGAGTTGGCAGGGTGGGCTCGCGGCCTTGGTCGTCGCCTTCATGTGCCGACTCAGGCCTTCGATTCCAGCGCGCTATCAGTGTTGGATGTGGCGGCTCGTGATGTTGAAGTTCGCGGTTGCTTTCGTGTGGTCGGTGCCCGTCGAAATACCGGTGCTCCCTAGTGCCGATCCGATCGTGTCTGCCGCCGTCGATTCGCCGATCCCATTTAGCCACATGTCGAGCGACGACACACCGACCGTCGACGAGCGGTCTCCGAGCAACGTCCCATTGCTGCTGATTCCTTTTGCGACTTGGGCCGTGATCGTCGCCTGGCAATTGGGTCGCATTCTGGTCTCTTGCCGAAACGCTCGGCTGCTCAAGAATCGTTGTCGGGCGAGCGAAGATCGTCAACTTCTCGACCCTTGTTCGCGATTAAGCGCAATGCTCGGTCTCCGGAGTCCGCCGCTTGTGCTGGAAACAGAAGGACAAGGAAGTCCGCTCCTCGTCGGCATACTGCGGCCGGCCATCGTGCTTCCGACCACGACGCTGGAGCGACTGGATGCCTCGGAACGTTCGCTCGTGCTCGGCCATGAGTTGGCACACGTCAGTCGCCGCGACCTCTTTTGCAGTCTCGTCTCCGCGATGATTCGGGCGTTGTTCTTTTTCCATCCCGCGGCGTGGTTCAGCGAGCGACGGCTCGGCCTCACGCAAGAAATCGCCGCCGATCAACTCGCGATATCGCTGCAGAATCAAAGCCCGGTCCATTACGCCCAGATTCTCTTGGCGATCGTCGGCAAGCTAGGCTCCGGTCGAACGGCTCACATGATGTCCATGGGAGCCGCGGGTGAAGCGGGCTCGCTCTACCGTCGATTGTCGGCGATGCGATACGTCCAGCGGACGACTCCCGGAGTCGTCCTGGCTTACGGCCTACTGATCGGGTTCGGCGCCATGCTCGGACTTGTGCCATGGTCGCTCGTCGCAGCGCCGGCGGCGGCAGCGGAAGAGACCAAGCCCACGGAACGGAAGGAGCAGTCGGAAGCTATCGTTAACGGACGATACGTCTCCTTCCAAGAGGGTGTCCTGAAAGTAAAAGTGCGCGACGATCAAAGCGACGTCGAGACGGAGCGAGAATGGAACGTCGCCGAAGACGTCAACGTCGTCAGCCATCATCGTGCGGGACCGAAGCAATCGATTGCCCGAGATGCTTTTAAGCAATGGGAACCGGGAGGGTTGATCGCCGTGACGCTGAACGACGGCAACGTCGTTTTCATCAAGCTTGGTACCGATAAAGTGCGGGTGCCGAAGTCTGTGCGATCACGTGAGTCGTCTCTCGAAAAGAAGGTGGATCATAGGATCGATGCAAACTCGAAAATGCATTGGGGGCGATTCACATCGTTCAAGAACGGTACGCTCACACTTGAGTCGAACTCCGGTGAGCTGATCGAAACCAACGTCGTCCGAAAGACCAAAACCACGGAGTGGAGCGACACGTCCGGCAAGTTCGTGCCGACGGATACCTTCGTGGCTTTAAGGCAACTCAAGGTCGGCACGGTGATCGTCGTCAACGGCGCGAACCAGAGCGGAACTCTCCGCATCGGATCGCGCAAAGGAGTTACGATCGGCACCTTCGTATCGTACGAAAACGACCGACTGCTGATGCTCGGCAAAAACCTCGGTGAGCGTTTCACTAAGAAGTACGGAAACAACGTTCACTTCAACAAGTTCCGCGACGACGTTCCTGCCTATGAGAGCATCGACGGCGGTGAGTACCGGCCGATCGGTATGGCCAACGAGGCGCTGCGCAACGTCAAGGAAGGAACGATTCTCCATGTGCATAGCGAGGGAGACGACAACATCACCCTCGTTCGGATCGGCGAAAAGAAGTAGTAGTTCCCAATAAGCCGGATGGCCTGCTTCGTGCCTTACTTCCGCGCTCCGTTGTCGTAAGCATTCCGTCCGATTACATCATCGATTTCCCGCACATTCGAACTCTTTCTTGTGAGATCATCCGCCATGCGTTTTACGATTTCTTCAACTCATTCGTTCGCAATGCTATTCGCAATCGTCACCGTAACGAGCCCGGCTGCGTGGACCTTCGCACCGGGTTCCGCATCGGCCGCCGATAAGCCTGGGGCGGAGAAGCCCGCGGCAGCGCTCTCGCAACTCGAGATCGGCAAAGGGAACTTCGTGTCGTTCGCGGAGGGAGTCTTGACGCTCGACGGAAGTATTCGTCTCTCGGCGACGAGCAAAGGGAGCACCGGCCTCGTCGTCTGGAAGAACATCGACGACAAGACGAAGGTCTACGTCGTAGCCGGCGAAGATAAAGGGCCGGACCGTGGCTATAAGCCGGCTCCGGCACTTGAAACGCTCAAGAGCGTCAAGCCGGGGACGCCGATGTTCGTCGGCCCGTGGTTCGCCTATCAAGATCGGCCGGGAATCTTTGTCGGCGTCACCAAGGCGCGCACGGTCGGCACGTTCGTTTCGTACACGACGGGAAGCAAGTCGAGCGGCCTGACCATGCTCGGCAAGGATCTGGCGCCGAGCAGCTTTACCAAGAAGTACGGCAACAACTTGTTCATTCGCAGCATTCCCGAAAACACGCCGGTGGAAGAAAGCATCGACGGCGGGCCCTATCAGCCGATAGGCACCGTGAAAACGGTGTTGAAGGATGTTAAGGAAGGGACGCTCCTCACCGTCCATACTCACGGCGAGGGGAACATCACGTTGATCCAACTCGGCTTGCCCAAGGAAAAGTAAGCCGTCTTCACCAAGCGAGCCTGTGTAAGTCCGTTTTCCGCGTGATCGGAGCGAGCCCATGTTGAAGGTGATATCGACGGTCGTCGTGTTAGCGTTCTCAACCGTGACGATCGCCGCGGAGTCGGTGTCGTTTCAAGCGCGCACGGTGCAAAGCGGCAGCTGGTCCGACAAGAGCACCTGGGAGAGCGGCCGCGCTCCGCAGGCCGGCGATTTCGTTCAAGTTCGTGCCGGGCATGCTGTCACTTACGACGTGCATTCCAGCGTCGCGCTGCGCATGGTCCATGTGGCAGGAACACTGAGCTTCTCGCGCACGATGTCGACACTGATGGACGTCGGCTTGCTGAAGATCGAACCGGGTGAGACGACGACCGAAGACGGTTTCGATTGTCACGCCGCGCCGGTGGCTGCGCCGAAAGGTTCCCATGGGCACTCGCATAGTCAAGTCGCGGCCATGCCGCCGCCGGCATTAGAGATCGGCACGCCCGCCGAACCGATTCCGGCCGGCATTCAAGCGACGATCCGCTTGCGATACCACGCCGGAACGAACAAGGAAACGTTGCCGGCGATCATTGCCTGCGGCGGCCGTTGGGATGTTCATGGCGCGCCGCTCGCTCGCACCTGGTTGAAGCTCGCCGCGGCGGCGAAGCCGGGAGATGCGCGGATCACTCTGGAGCAAGCGCCGGCCGATTGGCGCGTCGGCGATCGAATCATCGTCACGACCGGCGTTGCGAACGGGCCGGGCCCGTTCGCAACGTTTCGCAAGAGCGGCGGCAGGCCCAAGCCGGTGGGGACGGAAGAACGCGTGATCACAGCCGTCGAAGGAACGGTGCTCCTATTGAATCAGCCGCTGGAGAAGTCGCATGTCGGCGACGGCTTCAAGCGGTCCGAAGTGGCGAATCTGTCGCGCAACGTCGTCATCGAATCGGCACAAACGGCCGGCGAGCGCGGACATACGATGTATCACTTCGGCTCCTCCGGCGGCATCAGCTACGCCGAATTTCGACACTTGGGAAAAGAGGGTGTGCTCGGCAAGTACCCGATTCACTTCCATCTCGTGCGCGACACGATGCGCGGCAGCGGAGTACTCGGGGCGAGTGTTTGGGATTCGCACAACCGCTGGATCACCGTACACGGAACCGATCATCTGCTGATCCGCGATTGCGTCGGCTACCAATCCCTCGGACACGGCTACTTCCTGGAAGATGCGACCGAGCAGTGGAACGTGTTCGATCGGAACCTCGCCGTGCAAGCGTTCAACACGACGCCGTTGCCGCGGCAAGTTCTGCCGTACGACCCGAACGACGGGGCGGGCTTCTGGTGGGCCAACGGCCGCAACACGTTCGTGCGCAACGCCGCCTGCGAAAACGATCACTACGGCTACCACTTTCAGGTCGCCGCGGCCGGCGGCTTCGATCCCGTGCTCACCTTGCTCGGGCCCGACGGCACAACCGCGAAACGCGACGTGCGGCGAATTCCGCTCCTCCGCTTCGAAGACAACGAGTCGCACGGCGAAGGTCTGTACGACTTCCGCTTCGGCGACGAAACCGACCTCGGCGTGGCCGGGGATCGCGAGCATCCGTTCATCGTGCGACGGCTCAAAGCGTGGGACTCGCATTATGTGATTCGGCCGAACGTGCGCTATTTTCTCCTCGAAGGGCTGATGGCCGAGAATGCCGCCTTCGGCATCTATCACCCGAACTACGACGAGCATGTCTACCGCGATGTGGCGCTCGCCAACGTGAAGCAGGAACCGCTGAACGGCGGCCACGATGAAGAGAGCCTCGCGCGCGGCAACTACACGTTCGAACGTCTGACGCTCACCGCCAGCAAGCTTAAGAACGACCCGCTGATTCAATTGACGGGGATAGGAATCAAGCCGGATCTCTTCGGGCACTTCCGCAACGTCCTGACCGCGAGCAGCTCTTCGAATTCGGGAGGGATCGTTGATTTCGGCGGCGGCCCGAGGACGAACCGTGTCGAGAACTGCGTAGCTTACTACTTCCACGACACGCCTAAGTCCGGCACGACGATGCGCGTGGCGCCGGTGAAGGCGAAGGAGTTGTTGAAGACCGGTAACTATCAAAGCATCGCCGGCTGGACGGGGCCGGATGCTTTGGCGGCCGAAGTCAACGTCGGAGACTTTCCGAAATTGGTCAAACCGGTCGACGATCTACCGCCGGCAACGTTGATTACCGGCGTAGAGCGAGCCGGCGACAAGTGCGTCGTACGGGGAGTCGCTCATGACGACGGCGAAATCGCTGCGGTTACCGTCAACGGACTTCCGGCGACGATCATCGCGCAGCAGGCCGGAGTCGCCGATTGGACGATCACGCTCGATGCTCCAAGCGACGGTCGCTACGTCGCGCAAGCGAAGGACCTCGCCGGAAATCAAGAATCGATGACTCACACACTGACTTCTCAGGCAGATCGCTGACCGTCTCCATTCTCCGCGGTTAACCTACCGATCGAGCCCGCCATGAAACATAACTTCAGCCAAAAGGTATCAACATGAAGAATCGCATCGCTCACACAGCGGCTTCGGTTCTCTTCACGCTAGCTCTTTGCGCCCCCATGCGTGCCGCCGAACCGATCGAGGTGTTTCGCACGGGCGACGAGCTCATCGTGCGGCTCGATCGATTCGATCTGCTTCGCCAAGCGAACCGCGGCTTGACTGCGGAGTTGAAACTGCGCGGGGAAGGAAAAGAAAAGGATCTGCTGATCGATCTGTCCGACCCGGCCGTCAACGGCACGCTCGTGATCGATCTCTCAAAGTTCGGTAACTGCTCGGGAATGAGCATCGCAGTGAAGGATGCCGGCGGAAAGTCGATCGTCGCGAAGACGGCTTCGCCCATCGTGGAAGCTCCGGTGAAAAGCGGCTTCTCGACCTCGGCGACCGGTCCCTTTGCCTTTATCGAACCGGGCACGGCGATGAGCGCCGCACCGGCGGGCGCAAGTGCGCCGAAGATACAGCTTCCCGACGTGAAGACGCTCCGAGCCGTGCAAATCGAATCGCCGAAGCGTTCCGTCTCGAAGCAAGACATCACCTACCCGGTAATTACGGAAGGGGAAGCTCCGTTGCGGGGTGGCGTTGCCTTGTTGAGCCGGCAGACGGCTGCACCGAAGGATCCGACGAAGGCCAGCTTGTACATCACCTACAAGAAGGCGCTTTACGAAGGGACGAAGCTGGCCCGCTGGCAAAAATTCTTGGTGGAGATTCCCATTCAAGAATCTTGGGGCAGAGGGCAAGGGGATGAGACGGTGAATCTCGGCAACGATGTTCTCGTCCATGTCACGAGCGAGGTGAAAGAGAAGGATTGGCGAGGGGTTCAACGCAATATTCTCGGCGAGGGAGACGATGATCTCGGCCAAACTCTTTCCGCCATCGATGACGAAGGCCGCATCTATTTCATCGCCGAGTATCGCGTGGTCCGCTTCGACCCGAACACGAAAAAGTTCGAGATCTCGCCGCCGTTCGAATTGCAGAAGTTATGTCCCGGCGGCGCTGTGATGAAGGGTTCGCCCGGATGGCTGAGCGGCAACTGGACGATGGTCTGCGGGCATGGCCGTGTTTTTATCGTCGATATCCTCGACTTGAAAACGGGACCCAATTTGGGCGATTTATCGCAGCGACGAATCGGCGGGCTCTTTTCGATCCCGCAAGATTGGCGCGATGCGCAGGCGTTCGCCGCCGATGTTCGACTGCATGTCGGAACCTGGGAGACTGCCACGCCTACGCTCTACAAGACCGGGCCGACGATCGGCGCTGCGGCGGACGAACGGAAACTCGGCAAGCCCATGGTCACCGAAGCCGGCCTCTTGATTGTCCCGGCGGGAAAACAATCCGCCGGCGGTCCTTGGCGGCTCGACCTCGACGACCAAGGAAACAACAAAGCTTTCGGTGAGGTCAATTCACTCTCCGATACGGTCTCGAAGGATGGCAGCACCACGTTCGCCCCGACGCAAGAAGCCACGATCAACGGCGTCAGCAAGACGATGCTGCATCTCGTCAGTACCGGCTACGGCCGTCGCTTGGTCGGCGCTGCCGGAACCGATGGGCTGGAGATTCCTCGTGCTTCCATTCGACAACTTTTGATGAGCGACGGGTGGAATGCCTCCATGCTTCATCGGCCCTCGTCAGAAGATAAATATTGGACTTACGCCGACGCCCCTAAAGGGACCGTGACGGTGAAGTATGAAGTGGTCGAGAAGTTGAAGGCCAATCCGGATGCGCAAGGCGCGCTGGCCGATTCATTAAAAGGCGGACCGAGCCTCGGGCCCGTCTTCCTCATCACACCGGTTCCCGGCGTACCGGATAAGGCCGTCGGGGTGAGCGAGTATGCAATTTATCCTTTGGCTACGTTCGATTTCTCCAAGCTGGAAGAGAAACGGGCCGTGACTAAAACGGCGTTGCCCGGCAAGGCGGCGCTCGCCGTCGGAGTAGGCCCCTACGACTCCGGTTGGGTCAAGCAAGGTGACGAGCAATGGCTTTATGTCACCGGTTACACGGGCATGACTAAGATCAAATACGCCGCGGGCGGCAAAGTCTTAGACGTCATGACGTCGGACCAGTTTCACAGACGTCTGGCGGCAGTGCCGGTGGATCAGCATGCGCGCGAAGGCTTAAAGCAATACGATCGAATCTTCCCGGTGTTCGGCGGTCGATTGATGGATTCCGGCACCGGACGTTCGGGCCGCGGGGGAACGCCGTTCTCTACCGGGCTGGAGCTCTTCGATCCGAAGCAACTCGGCGCCGACGCGACGTCGGGCTCCGTTCCCAGTCAAACGGCCGCCTACATGAACCGCTGCTGCGGCGCACTTCAGACCCTGCAAAGCCGGCTGATTTGGAACGCACACAACGGGAGCCGTCGGCAGGAGATCTTCGGTACCGGCAAGCCGAACCCGGTGTTCGTAGAAGAACTCGGAGTCAAGGACAAAGCTCTACTCCCGAGCAACTTAGACGAAAAGGTCTTCTGCTACGAAGTTGCCGAGAACGACGGGCTACGCGACCTCTTCGGCTTTTCGTTACCTGTCTCGGAGAACGGCGCGAGCGCCGGGAGCTATCTGGCTCTCTCTCCGTGTAGTCGATTTCTGCTCGTCCTTATGAGCGACGGCTCGCTCTATTCGTACGCCATCGCCTCGAAGCAATTCATCGACGGCGTGCACTTGACGACGCCGTCCGGCGACGCCGTCGCGACGATCGGCTTTAGGCGACCCGGCGAGCGTATCATCACCGCGCCCGACGGCGGGCAATTCTTCTTGACCGCCCCGGCCGAAAACACCGGAACGAAGGTGCAGTTCAATCGCATCGCAGTGGGCAACGACGGTCGCTTAAGCATCGAGCCGTACCTGGGGATCGAGTGCGCGAGTAGTGCCGACTGGCAAGATCTCGAGAACTGCGTCCGCTGCTTCATGCCCGATCTGAAAAACAAAGACGGCTCGATCGACTTTGTCATCGGCTGGGACTCCAAGGATCGCGACCAAGCGAAGCCGTTCGTGAGGGTGATCAAGGATTTCATTCCCTCGACTGCGGGCCGATAGCCGACACGCGTGGGCCGATGATATTTCATTTCCAGCGATCGAAACTCGATCCTGAGAAGCCGGTCGAAGAACTTACATTCCACTAGGAGCGCAGCATGGCGGCACGAAAACACTTGTATCTGGTGATCGGTTTCGTTTGCTGCTTAGGCGCAGCTACGGGACAGTCGAGTCTACACGCCGAGGAGAAAGCTCCTAAAGTCGCCGGCAGTCCACTGTCGACCATGCCCGACTATACGATCAAACTCGACACGATCACCTCCGGCTTCGACGGTAAGACCTGCTGGGTGGCGCCGCGCGCAGGAATCGTGCCGGGAAAGAGTCCGGATTCGACTCCGAGCGTCGTGCTGACGATGCAGAAGCTGTGGCTTAAGGGAAGCGACGTTTTCTTTGCCGTAAATGAAGTCCGCACCGATGATCTCGGCAAAACATGGTCGCCGCCGCTAGAGCATGCGACGTTGGATCGACGCAAGGAGCCGAACGGCGTCGAGATCATCGTCGGCGATTTCACATCGAAGTGGCATGCGCAAACCGGCAAGCTTTTGGGAACCGGCCCGACCGTACGCTACCAGAAGAACGCCGCCGGCGCGGAAGTGAAGATCAATCAAAACGATGCCCCATCGCGCGCGGCGTACTCCGTTTACGACCCGCAGCAGCGCTCGTGGACGCAATGGGAGATGGTCGTCATGCCCGACGATCCCAAATTTTTCTACGCGACGGTCGGGGCAAGTCAGCGCGTCGATCTCCCGAATGGCGAGCTCCTCTTGCCGTTTCACTTCAAGACGAGCGGCCAGAGCCCGTACCACACCTCGGTGATGCGCTGCTCGTTCGACGGCAAGAAGCTCGCCTACATCGCGCACGGCGACGAACTCTCGCGACCGACGGAGCCGGGGGTCGAATACAAGCAACCGGCGGGGCGACAGACGGGCGTCTTCGAACCGTCGCTGACTCGCTTCCGCGGGCGCTACTATCTGACCATGCGTAACGATCGCGCGGCGTACGTGGCGACCTCGGACGACGGTCTGCGTTACGGCGAGGTCAAACGCTGGCGCTTCGACGACGGCGGGGATCTCGGCAGCCGAAACACTCAACAACATTGGGTCACGCATAGCAACGGCCTGTTTCTCGTCTACACGCGAGTCGGCGCGAACAACGATCACGTCTTCCGCAACCGCGCGCCGCTGTTCATCGCCCAAGTCGATCCGGAGAAGCTGCAAGTAGTCCGCGCCACGGAGCGAATTTTGATTCCCGAGCGAGGGGCGGGACTGGGTAACGCCTTCGGTGTCACCGAAGTCAGCCCGAACGAAACCTGGGTCACCACGGCCGAGTGGATGCAAGGACCGAAAGGTATTTCGGTTCCAGGAAACAAGTACGGTTCGGACAACAGCGTCTACGCCGCGCGCATCGTCTGGAAGACTCCGAATCGAGATTGGGATGCTCGATAGCTCCGTGCTCGAGGCAAACAATCATTCCATGAAATCGCAAGGCAACGAATGAACATCAATCTGCTTGGGGCGTTGATTTGCTTGTTGTCGATGACGGCCACCTCGCGTTTCGGCATGGCTCAGTCTGTGAACGAACTAACCGATGGCTCGCCGGTCACCGACCTCGGCGGAGATCGTTGGACGAGCCGAGTCTTCAAGATCTTCGTGCCGGTTAACCAGACTCGACTCACTATCACTACCCGAGGAATAGCGACCGGAAGAGAAGCGGGCGTGACGTTGTATGCGAAGCACGGAGCGACGCCGACGACTACGGTCAACGACGCGCGCTCCGGCGTTGTCGGCAACAACGAGCGGATCTCCATCGCCGACCCGAAGGCTGGGGATTGGTATCTTCTACTCTACGCGACGACGGCCTATGGGCGCGTGACTCTGTCGGCCGACTACGACGACGCTCCGCCTGCCCCGACACCGCCGCCGGTTTTGACTGCGGCATCGGTGTTCAGCGACCACATGGTTCTTCAGCGGAATCAGCCGGTTCCCATCTGGGGAACGGCGAAGCCCGGCGACACGGTCACCGTGACGCTCTCTCCGCAAGGGCCGGCACCGATTAACCCGCCGGCGACCGTCGCGACTAAAGCCGATGGGAACGGCAGGTGGCGAGTTGAAATGGCTCCGCTGAAAGCCTCGTCGCAGCCGATGGACGTGCGCATCACTTCGGCGGCCGGCGATCCGGCCGCGGTCATGACCGATGTTCTCGTCGGGGAGGTGTGGGTGGCGTCTGGCCAGTCGAACATGGAGTGGCCGATCTACAAGTGCAGCAACGGTGCGGCGGATATCGCCGCTGCCGACGATTCGCAATTGCGCCTGCTGACGGTCCCGCTGGGCGTCAGCACCACCGGGCCGCGCGCCAGCATGCCGTTGCAATACAACGGCACCCCGAGCAAATGGAGGCTTTGCACGCCGGCCAACATCCCGAACTTTTCAGGCGTGGCTTACTACTTTGCGCGAGATCTGCGCAAAGCTTTGGGAATCCCGGTGGGTGTGATCTATCAAGCGATGGGAGGGACGACCTGTCGGGCTTGGTCGCCCCGCAGTGCGTTTACCGGCGATCCCATGGTAGAGAAATACCTCGCCGACTGGGACGCAAGAATCAGAAACTGGAACGCCCAGTGGGGCTCCGATCCGGCAGAGGACGTCAACCGGCCGATGGTGCTCTACGACGCGATGATCGCGCCCCTGCAGCCGTATGCCATCCAAGGTGTGATTTGGTATCAGGGAGAATCCGACTCCGGCGATGCGGTGACTTTCCGCCACTTGTTTCCGTCTCTGATCAAGAGTTGGCGCAGAGAGTGGGGAGTTCGCGATTTCCCGTTTTTATTCGTTCAAGTCGCGCCTCACAACGGCTGGACGCCCGAGCTTCGCGAGGCCCAACTGCAGACATGGCAAACTGTGCCGAATACCGCCATGGTAGTCACGACCGACGTCGGTCCCGTTGATCCCAAGGATTTTCATCCGCCGAACAAGCAGCCGGTCGGCTCGCGTCTCGCACTGGCGGCGCGGGCGCTGGTCTACGGCGAGAGCCTCGAATACTCCGGACCGGTCTACGCTTCGTGCGCGTCCGACAACGGCCGCGTGATCGTTCGATTTACCCATGCCGCCGGCGGATTGAAGACGGGAGACGGCAAGGCGCTCAGAGGCTTTACCATCGCCGGTGCCGACGGCGTGTTCGTCGATGCCGAGGCGGTGATCGAGGGCGACTCCGTGGTTGTAAGCAGCCCCAGCGTGCCGACGCCGAAGGCCATGCGCTATGGGTGGGCGAACATGCTGAGCTGCAACTTGGCCAACGGCGAAGGATTGCCTGCCAGTCCGTTTCGTGTCAGCGAGCTAGCCGCGCAAAAGCCCGTTAAGTAGCGGCTCATGGCAAGAGTGAAGGACTATGTGTCTCCTATCCGGTCGTCCGCGGAGGTGTGTGATGAAGATGAAGTCGATGTGGTTGGCAGTCCTGGGTTGGTCGATGGTCATGAGCGTTGCCACGGCCCAGTCGCTCGAGAAGGTCGATGTTTTTGTCGGTGGTGAGAATGGATACTTTGCCTATCGTATTCCGTCGCTCATAACCACCAAAGTCGGGACGCTGCTCGCCTTTTGCGAAGGACGCAAGGCGAGCCTGAGCGATGACGGCGATCACGACCTCGTGTTGCGTCGCAGCACCGACCATGGCCGTACGTGGCAGAAACTTCAACTCGTGCATGAAGAAGGGGGCGACGCCGTTGTGACGATCGGCAATCCCACCGCCGTCGTCGATCAATCGACGGGCCGTGTGTGGCTGTCGATGATCCGCAATAATATTGCCGTATATTCCGTATTGATCACGTTCAGCGACGACGACGGGGTCAGCTGGGCACCGGTCAAAGACATCACCGCACAAACCTCGCGACCGAGTTGGGGTTGGAACGCGCTCGGTCCCGGCGTGGGGATTCAACTCACACGCGGACCGCATCGTGGCCGGCTTGTGCTGCCGGCGTACCATCGTGAGACGAAAGATCGCAGTGGTCCGAGTACGTCGCATGTCGTTTACAGCGACGATCATGGCCAAACGTGGCAAGTCGGTGGCAACGTCGGCTTGCACACTAATGAATGTCAATTGGTCGAGACGGTCGCCGGCGACAGTTCCGAGTTGCTCATCAACATGCGCAACCATTGGGCCCAATCGGGCGGTCGGCCCGAATTGGCCGGCCGACGTCTCGTGAGTCGCAGTCGCGATGGCGGCGCTACGTGGAGCGAACCGGTGCGCGACGAGCAGCTTATCGAACCGAAGTGTCAGGCGAGTTTGATTCGGTTTGCTTGGCCCGGCGACCAAGAGAAGAGCGTGTTGCTATTCGCAAATCCTGACAGTCTTTTGAAACGGCATCGGACTACGGTTCGAGCAAGTTTCGACGAAGGCAAGACTTGGCCGATGAGCCGGTTGATCGACGGCTGGTCGGGCTATACCGGCTTAACTCGGTTAGCCGACGGACGCATCGGGCTCATCTACGAACGCGAACGCTCTCAAAAGATTACGTTCGTGGCGATCGGGCTCGGCTCGTTGAGTGCGACACCGGCTCCATAAAACGAGTTATCGATCGCAATTAGACAGCGCGTGCAAGAGGCCTTGCGTCAGCTACAGATACCGTGACCTGGAGCGAGTATCGCTGGCCGGGCCGAGATGACCGGAACTCGCGTGCAAAAGTACGGAACGCCGTGACGCTCAACACGGCCGTCAGTTATACGACTGACGGCCGTTGCCACCGGCGGGGTGAAAACATGAGACGGCAAGGCAGTAAAAGAGTTTACCGTCGCCGGAGCCGAAGGAGTGTTCATCGATGCCGAGGCGGTGATCGAGGGTGACACCGTGGTCGTGAGCAGTCCCACCGTGCCGACTCCGACGTCGGTGCGCCATGGATGGGCCAACGTGCCGAACTGCAATTTAGCCAACAGTGTAGGATTGCCTGCCAGTCCGTTTCGCGTGAGCGAGGTAACGGCGCATAAGCCCTTGAAATAGCCGCCGCCGAATCACGATGATTGCAATGAGCCAGTCGTCGAAAAATTACGGCTTCCTTGTCAACGTTTCGTGATGTTTTCGCTTCCAAAGTGCGCGTCGCGTGAGGAATTGTATGTCGCGAATCCTGGCCGGGACTTGCGTGATACTCCTGAACCTAGGCACGTCGGTTGTCGACGCGGCATTGCTCCCCCACCGCGCCGTCGTGCAAGTGAGCGCCCAGACGACCGGCAAACCGTCCCCCGCGATCGTACTGAAGTGGAAGCCGGATCCAGCCGTCCGGAATTGGGCGATCTATCGTCGACCGATCGGAGTCGAGGGTTTCGATCGCTGGGGATCGGCGATCAATGCCCCCTTCGATCTCGGTGCGAAGGAAATTCGCTATATCGATTCCGACGTTGAAATTGGCTCCGCCTTTGAATACCGCATCGATAAGCTGGGGACTAACGATGGCCGGGACTTCACCGCGTCGACCTTCATCCTCGTCGGATTGGAGGAGCCGCCGGTCGAGCTGCGAGGCAAGTTGATCCTGGTGGTCGACGATCGATTCGTGGAATCGTTGCGGCCCGAACTGACGCGTTTCGTGCACGACTTGATCGGCGATGGTTGGGAGGTCATCCGGCACGACGTTGCTTCGACACTCTCCGTGCGACAGGTCAAATCCGTCATCAAGGCCGACTACGTCGCCGACCCTTCGGGCATCAAATCCGTCTTCTTGTTCGGCCGCCTCCCCGTTCCTTACTCGGGAAGTATCTCCCCCGACGGCCATCAGGTCGATCACCTGGGGGCATGGCCGGCAGACGTGTACTACGGCGACATGGATGACGAGTTATGGACTGACATCGACGACAAACCGCGAATCAACGAACTTGTTCCTCGAATCGAGAAGCACGTGAATGTGCCGGGTGACGGCAAGTTCGACCAGAGCACGATTCCCGGCGACGGCCGAGTTGAGTTGGCAGTCGGACGTGTCGATCTCTCAGATATGCCGGCCTTCGGCGCCACGGAAACGGAACTACTACGTCGCTACTTAGACAAGAACCACCGATACCGGCATCGAGTGATCAATCCCGATCGGCGTGCCTTGCACATCGACGGCTTCGGCAACTGCGAAGATGGAATTCGTAACTTCACCCCGATGCTCGGATTCGACAACATGGACCGCAAGGTCTCGCATACTTGGTTTCCCTCTCTTCGCGACGGTTCCTATCTCTGGGCCTTCGGCGCGGGTGGAGGACAGCCGACGTCATGTGCTACGATCGGCACGACGACCGACTTCGCGAACAATCGCGTAGAGAGCGTCTTCCATATTCTGTTCGGCAGTTTCTTCGGCGTCTGGGACGACCGGAACAGTCTGCTGCGTGCGCCGCTTGCGTCGCAGCCGAATGCCTTGACGTGCCTATGGGGCCGAAAATTCTGGACGCTTCACGAGATGGGGTTGGGGCGTCCGATCGGCTTCAGCGTGCGTCGCAGTCAATCGCAGGTCGTCGCGTCGTACAAGTGGATGAACGGCGTTCAAACGGCGCTGATGGGAGATCCGACCCTGCGAATGTTCGTCGTCGCGCCGCCGCGAAACGTCGGGGTGCAAAGCGACCGCGATCGCGGCGTCGTGGTTTCATGGGAAGGCTCGGAAGATTCGGTGTTAGGCTATCACGTCTTTCGCCGGGACGACGCCGACGGACGGTTCAAGCGTTTGACGGGGGACAAGTCCGGCACATCGGGTTTCATCACCGGAAACTCTTTCACCGATCCAAATCCAGCGAACGATCCGGCGCAATACATGGTTAGGGCCCTTCGATTGGAAACGGTTAATAGCGGGACCTTTTACAACTTGAGCCAAGGGATACCTGCAACCTATTCCGATGAACCGTCCGGTATAACCGTCACCACGACGGTTGAGACTTCAAGCGGGACCACCTCGAACGTGCTTCGACTCTCTCGAGGAACTTATCAGACGCTCACGATGCCGCCTAAGTCGAGTTCGGATGAGACCGGCATCTGCAAATGGGTGGGAACAGGCGACGTGCCTAACGGCGGTATCGGAACGAGTGTGCGGACTTTCTTGGATCGCGACTCCACGATCCGCTGGAAATGTTCGGCAAATCGCGATGCAGCGGTAAACATTACCTCGCCGACATCGAACCGCAACTTCACGCAGCCTGCCGATGTCGTCCGACTTGAAGCGACAGCCGCCGATCCGGACGGCTTGATTCGCAAGGTGGAGTTCTACGCCGGGACGACGCTCCTCGGCGAGGATCGCGACTCCGTGTTCGATTTCGTAAATGATCAATCGGGCGTGGCCTACAAAGCACATGGTCAGTCGGCAGTCGCGACCTATCGATTTGACTGGAAGAACGTGCCCGACGGCAGCTACACGGTCACGGCCAAGTCGTACGACGATTTCGGCGGCAGCACCACTTCGGCGCCGATTCGGTTCACCGTGAGCGGAAAGAACGTACCACCGACGGTCGTCATCGACGCTCCGAAAGAGGGAACGATCTACAAGACCGGTTCCGCCAAGTTCAACTTGCAGACGAACGCTCGAGACGACGGCACGATCGTAAAAGTGGAATACTTTCTCGGAGCTAAGAACTTGGGACGCGCCGTGACGCCGCCGTACAATCTTTGGCAAAGCCTCGGTCCGGGAACTTACACGTTTACGGCCGAGGCAACCGATCACCAAGGCGCCGTCACGATCTCGCCACCCGTGTCGATAACAGTCACTGCTGATGAGTGACGCCGGTGCCTACGTCGAGTCACTATTCCCTTTCTTGAGAGATATGACGGTCGATGATGCAGCAACTCTACGTAATCTCCGCCTGCTTCGCCGGGCTGGTTTCAGTTGCGAACGAACCGCCGCCGGCCGCCGCGCCGTTCGATGCCGGACAGGCCCGAGCCTATCAAGAGTCGTGGAGCAAGCACTTGGAACAGCCGGTAGTTGTGACGAACTCGATCGACATGGCGCTCGTTTTGATGCCACCGGGCGAGTTCATGATGGGAGGTGCGCCCGGGTTGCTCATGGAGACCGCCGCATGGGCCGATACCAAGCGGCAGTCGCCGCCGGGAGCCGAACGAACCCGAATCGAGAAAGACGAGCAGCCTAGCCATCGCGTAAAGCTCACCAAGCCGTTTCGACTCGGCGCGACCGAAGTAACCATCGGCCAGTTTCGGCGATTCGTCGAGGCGACGCGCTACGTGACCGAGACCGAGACCGAACGCTTCGGCGGCGGCAACTCCAGTAAGATCGGCGAAACCGCGCCGGAGAAAAAGAAGGCGCTTTGGCACACGCCAGGGCTCAAAGTCACCGACGACTCGCCGGTGACTCAGCTCACATGGAACGATATGGCGGCGTTCTGCAATTGGCTGAGCGAGAGCGAGAAACGATCCGCCTGCTACCGGCTCGACGACCGGAAAGCGTATCAACTCGTCGCCGGCGCCGATGGCTATCGGCTTCCGACCGAGGCTGAATGGGAATACGCCTGCCGAGCCGGAACGACCACGCAGTATTGGTTCGGCGACGATCGCAAACTACTGGTGAATCACGCGTGGTTCGAAGACAACGCCGACCATCTAGGCGCTCAGCCCGTCGGGAAGAAACCGGCCAATCCCTTCGGGCTTTACGATATGTCGGGCAATGTCTGGGAACGCTGCCAAGATTGGCACGATGCCGCGTGGTATGCCCGTAGCCCGATCGACGATCCGCAGGGACCGGAGACAGGCGGAGCCAAAGTCGTGAGGGGCGGAGCTTGGCACTACTTCGATCTTCATTGCCGCAGCGCCTATCGCAACAACTACAAACTCACGGCTCGCACGGCCAACACGGGTTTCCGCGTCGCGCGAAGCCCATGAAAACGGCTCAAGCCGATCCGCAGCCTGCTCACGACGACACCCTTGCGACTCCGACGGTAACCATGGCAACGACGCTCACCGAAACCGACCTGCGCCCTGAATCGAATTCGGCGGCGACGGCACCGGTCGAGACCGCGTCGCAGCGGTTCGTTTCCGTCGACGCCCTGCGCGGCTTCGATATGTTTTGGATCCTCGGAGCCGACGCCGTCGGGCTTGCGCTCAAAGGGGTGAACGGGAATCGAGTGACACAGTGGATTGCGACGCAGTTGGAACACGAGGAATGGGAGGGCTTTCGGTTTTACGATCTCATCTTTCCGCTGTTCCTGTTTCTCGTCGGCGTATCGATGGTCTTTTCGCTCGATCGCACGCTGGCTGCCGGAAGATCGGCTACCCTGGCGCGCGTCGTACGGAGAAGCGCATTACTGTTTGCCTTGGGACTCTTCTACTACGGCGGCCTATCTCAGCCGCTATCGAATATCCGTTGGGGAGGCGTGCTGCAGCACATCGCGATCTGCTACTGCCTCGCGGCCGGCGTATATTGCGTCGTCCGTACGACGCAGAGGCTCTTGACCGTCAGTGCCGTGCTCTTGATCGGCTACTGGGCTGTGCTCACCTTCGTTCCGTTTCCTGACCTGAAGTTGGATCCGGAAGTCGTCGAGCCGCTTGCGCAACAAGTCGCCTCGCAGTCGCCATACGATGTCGCGGCGGCCGTCGAGGGACGAATTCGAGGAGTCTATGAAGACGGGAGGAATCTAACGCACTATATCGACTATCGCTTCATGCCCGGCCACCGCAACAACAAGGGCTATTACACGAACATGGGACTGTTGAGCATCGTGTCGTCGGTAGCGCTTGTGCTGCTCGGCTCCATCTGCGGGTTGCTACTGAAGAACACACGAATCGTACCGAAGCGCAAAGTCGTCTGGCTCTCGGCGGCCGGAGCCGCGTGCCTCGTGCTGGGCCTGACATGGTCGGTACAGTTTCCGATCATCAAGCGGATTTGGACATCGTCGTACGTCTTGGTCTCGGCCGGCCTTAGCATGTGGCTGCTGGCGGTCTTCTATCTGCTCATCGATGTCTATGAACGCCGTACGTGGTGCCTCCCTTTTATCTGGATCGGATCGAACGCCATCGCGCTCTATCTAATTTCGCGCATCGTCGACTTCAAAGGCCTTGCCGACCGATTCGTCGGCGGAGATATCGGCAAGTATCTCAATACGCACGTCGCCGATGGTAGCAGCGGCATCGCCACGACATCGGTCGCCATGCTATGGATCTTGCTTTTGGCAAGGTGGCTCTACCGCCGGAACATTTTCATACGAGTATAACGCACGCCCTGCCGCTTAGAACCAACTCTCAGCCTCGTCAGCTTGGTCTCCTGAATCGTCTCCGGGAGAATACCGAACTGAGCACCTTCACCGGTTCGACGTTGCGAAGTGTTTCGCTTAATATTGCCAAGCCCGGCAGCGCCATGTTCGATTGCCCCGCGCAAAGCCACACCTCGCCGATGAGTACATCGCGGATTGTCGTCCGTGCGCCGAACTTTGAGACCAAGTTCATCGTTTGCGGATCCGTATTAGCTTTCATCGCGTCGAGCCGGACGATCCACTTGCCCGTAATATCAGTGACCGCCGTCTTCGACTGACCCGCGAAGTGAACGGTGATCTCATCGCCCGGCACGCTCCAACCCCAAACCGGCACCGGCTGTTCACGCTGAAGGATCATCCGATCCGAAAACATCGCCGGCAGTTTCAATGTGCATTCGCGTTCGAGCCAGGGGATGACCTTCTCGGCCCACTTCACGCCGTGAACGCGCAATCCCTCCCCGCTGAAGTGGACGCCTTTCCCCTTGCGCTCGCGAAACCTGCCTTTGATCGCGTCGCTATCCGGGCCTTCGAGCGCGACGCCATCCTTCCACAGCGATGCCTGCGCGGCGCGGATATCGTCGCTCCCTTCATCGCCGGGCACATGATAACTCGCCTGTGCCACGAACCACGGCGCTTCCCAGCCGATTTCGCGCCGCGACTCGCGGATGAGATTGGTTAAAAACTCTCGGTAAAACTTGCCGGGCAGCGTGCAAGCCGGGTCGGACTGGTTCGCGTCACTCTCCCCTTGGTGCCAAAGCACGGCACGAAAGCCACGGAGCCCGGGTTGTTTCATCCGGGTCACCAGCATCGCGAATGCGTCTCCCATACTCGACCACCGCCCCGTAGACAGCTTTTCGACCCGACCCAAGAGCGTCGGTGGATTGGGAAACGTCGTTCCTTTCGGCTGCCATTCCCTCACGCTTGTTGCGCCGATCCCGCACGAGATGAAGCCGACGGGAACGTTGAACCTTCGCACGATTTCATCGCCCAGCGGCGGCATGAAGCTGCCTCCCTTGCCGCCGGCCCCCGGCTGCGGGTCGTCCGCGATCTGCCAACGCTCGCCGGTAAACGCGGCGACTCGGCCGGTTTGCGGATTTTGCTTCTCCTCACCGAAGTTGGCCGAGTTGGATTGCCCCGCGACGACGAAGACCTCACCGACGCCGACATGCTCAACCGTCGCTCCCGCGACAACTTGGTCGTTCCGCAGCGCGCGTACTTCCAGTTGATGCCAGCCACCGGCGGGAACTTCCAGCGTACCATCGAAACCTTCCGCGGTAATCTTCGCGTCCATCCTATGCCACGAAGCGGCCTTCCCGTCGACGACGATGCGCGTTTCCAACTTTTCCGGACTCAAGGCAAAGTCCGTCAACTTACCGCGAACGCGAACCGTACCGACGGCCTGCGAAGCCCGTTGAATAACTTGATAATCTAAAGGCTCGATAATACGGATCGTGGCGGCGTGCAACGAAGCCGGCGACGCGAGCAACAAGACAGCGAGGAGCTTGAGCGTGGGGTTCATGACGGGTTCCAGCTTGGGTGATCGCGCGGCGCGTTATCACGAATCAGCCAATATATCACATGTAGTTGCGTGCTGAATTCACGGAACGTGTCCGTGCCGCTTGCGAATCGATCGTCATCGACTTCAAGGTCGTGTAGCGTAGCGATGAAGAGGTTGGTGAACGGCGTGTTGTTCCGAGAGGCCTCCGTGCTTGCCCTCGCTATGGACGAGAATGACGGCAAGTTTGCGATTGTCGTGTGAGTTCGAATTGCCGAGGCAACTACCGTAAACGATTACATGCGATCGAGCAGAACGCCGATGTCGTCGAAAGAAACGGCGCGGTGTCTATGGCGAAGCGGCGTCAGTGGGCTCCGAAGCCTTGTTATCGCGCGCTCCGTCCTATCCCAATGCCGCTATTTCCACGGCCGTCGCGACGATGCTAAATTAGAAGTCCCGCCATTTTCCACCGGTCGTCGCCTCGCCGCCGCCCGCATGCTCGCGCCACCTGCCGGAGTTCCCGCGATGTATCAACTCGTCGGTTCCGCAAATCGTTTCTGCGACGGTCGCTCACGGCGCTCGTTTCTGCAGATCGGCGGTCTCGCGCTCGGCAGCCTTCCGTTCGCCGGCCTCACGCTTCCCGACCACTTGCGCGCCGAAAGCGCGGCGAGCAAAGCCAAGGCGCACAAGGCGATCATCTTGGTCTACCTGTCGGGCGGGCTGGCGCATCAAGACTCGTTCGACTTGAAGCCCGACTCTCCTGCCGAAGTGCGCGGGGAGTTCAAGCCGATCGACACCAACCTGCCGGGCCTGAAGATCTGCGAGCACTTGCCTAAGCTCGCCGGCATGATGGACAAGTTCGCCGTGCTTCGCTCCGTCGTTGGACAGCGCGACGAGCACACGAGCTACCAGAATCTCACCGGCTTCCCGATGAACATCGCGCAGCGCGAGCAGCGGCCCAACCTCGGTTGCGTCGTCGGTCGGTTGCAAGGCTCGGTGAATCGGGTCGTGCCGCCGTACGTCGATCTCTTTCCGACGATGCAGCACAAGCCGTACAACAGCGCCGGCTCCGGCTTCCTCGGTCCGCAATACTCGCCGATCAAAGCCGACGGCGAAGATTTGGCGAGCATGAAGCTCCGCTTCGTCAGTCCCGAGGAGTTTCAAAGTCGGCGCGAACTCCTCTCGGGCCTCGATCGCATCCGCCGCGATGCGGCGGACGTGGAAGCGTCGAAGCTAGACAATGCCTACAAGAACGCGTTCGAAGTACTCACCGGAAGTCGCTTGGTCGAAGCGATGGATATCGAGCGCGAAGATAAGGCCGTGCGCGAACGCTACGGACACGGCTCGTCGAAGCATCAGGGAGACGGCGCTCCGCTTTGGAACGAACAGTTGCTGATGGCCCGACGCTTGGTCGAAGCAGGCGTGCGCGTCGTGACCGTGGGGTTCGGCTTTTGGGATACGCACGGCAATAATTTCACGCACTTGAAGAAGAACCTGCCGCAGTTCGACGTCGCGATTTCGGCGCTGGTGCAAGACCTCCACGATCGGGGTCTCGAAGACGACGTGACGGTGTGCGTGTGGGGTGAGTTCGGACGCACGCCGAAGATCAATAAGCAAGCGGGTCGCGATCACTGGGCTCCGGTGAACGGTTGCCTGTTGGCAGGCGGCGGATTGCGCGTCGGGCAAGTTATCGGCAGCACAGACAAGATCGCTGGCCAAGCCGCAGACCGACCGATCCCCTATCAGGATATTTTGGCCACGCTTTATCACACCGTCGGCATCGATCCGCATCTGATGGTGCGCGACATTTTCGATCGACCGGTCCCGATCTTGCCGTCGACGACACAAGTTATTCGCGAACTCGTGTAGATACGATTCGAGACGCGACGGTCTTTATCGCATTTTGCGAAGTAGATTGGGTTGGGACTCGGCGCCTCCATACCGTTCTGAAAATGGCAAGCGTGTGGTCCTGGCCAAGCGGATCATTCCCGTGGCCGTAGCCTCCGCCACGATCAAACGAATGCGCACCATTCCGGCTCGCGAAGCGACGTAACGCATGCATAATCAAGCGGCCCTGCCTTCCAGCCCTAATACTTTTGAGACCCGCCATGTGGAAGATAACTCGCCGCCTCGTGCTGACTGTTTCGTGCGTCGGATTATTTGCGGTTCCCGTCGAAGCACGCGGCCAGGAAGCCGTTGCTCCACCGAAAGGGGAACGAGTCTATTCGATCGGCCATAGCTTCCATGTGTTCATGCCGAAGATCCTGGACCAGATCGCGAAGTCGGCCGGCATCGCCGACCATAAGCAAGTCGGTTTGTCGAGCATCGGTGGGTCGTACGTCATTCAGCACTGGAACGTCGCCAACGATAAGTTCAAATCGAAGGCCGTGTTGAACTCGGGCGAACTCGACGTGCTGACGATCGCCGCTCTCTATTTGCCGGACGAAGGGATCGAAAACTTCGTGCGACTGGCATCGGAGAAGAGCCCGCATATTCGCGTGCTGGTTCAGGAGTTTTGGTTGCCGTTCGATGTGAACATGAACTTCCGCAAGGAGAAAGTGCCCCCTCCGACTCGTGAGGTCTACGATGGAAAGAAACTGCAGGCCGAGCACGACGCATACTTCGCCGGACTTGATGCCCACGTGCGAATGCTGAACGAAAAACACGGGGGCAAACCCAAGGTGTTCGTTGCGCCCGTCGGCCAAGCGGTACTGGCGATGCGTGAGCAAATCGCCGCGGGGACGGTCCCAGGTCTAACGAAGCAGGAGCAATTGTTCACCGACCCGATCGGCCACGCCAAGCCGCCGCTGCAAGTGCTGGTGGCCTACGTCTACTACGCCCAGATCTACGGTCGCAGCCCGGTCGGCCTACCGGTCCCGGCGGCGCTCAACGGCACCTTCAACGAAGAGACGACCGCGAAGGTGAACCGCGTGCTGCAAGAAGTCGCTTGGAAAGCGGTGACCGGACATCCGCTGAGCGGCGTCGCGGCGAAATGAGGCAGCCGAAGAAGTCGCCAAGCCGAACGGCATCATGCTGTCGACAGACTACGAGCTCCTTTTCCGGCGAGTCGAGGGTGAGATGGAGTTCGCTGTAGTCGCAGCGCCCAACTAACACGATCAAACGCTCGCAAAACTTTTCGTCGAAACGGCGCGCTGGTTATCGGAGCGTGGATTGCCCGCGACAGGCGCTCGCGCTCCGGACGCGGAACGTCTCACGGTGCCTGGGCCGAACATCGCGGCAACCGCAGGCTTAAAGGCTAAACCTGCAGGTAATGAAGATAGAATGCTGTTTGCGCTACACTTGTGCGTACCGGGAATCCAGGGGAGAGTAGCAGTACGGAATCGATGAAAATGGAAACGCAGCTATCCCAGGCTTCACCGCAACGAAGCGGTCGCGAGCTAAACCGGTGATGGCCTGATCTTCCAGCCGATGCGCATTCTTCGCCCTTTAGCGAATTCACCCCGCCATTGGCAAGCCATCCCTTGAACGTCTTTTATGATCCAGCTTGCGGCTTGAATCGCAACCGCGGACTTCTCCAATCCGATGCACGACCACATGAAACCATTGCTCACGATTTTCCTCGCCGTACTCATGCTTGCCACGGCTGATGCCGGCAATCCCGCTGCTGAGGCGAGCATAGAACCTAAGCTCGCCACGATGCGTGGGCTGACCAAGGAGCGCAAGTGGAGCGAACTGATTGCGCAATTCAAGAACGAGGACATCTCGGCATGGCAAGAGGTACCCGAGAAAGCCGCCGAGGCGGCTGCTCTGCGCGGGAAAGCCTACATCGCGCTCAAGGACGGAGCGAGTGCCGAGAAGGATCTCAAGCTTGCCGTTGAGCGCACTCCGAAAAGTGGTGAACGTTGGCACGAGTTGGGCGATCTCTATCGCGGTCTCTTGGCAAATGAGACGCTCGCTCTCGCAGCTTATGACAGAGCCTTTGCGTGTTCAGGCAAGTCTTTAAGTTGGCTGCCGATCAGTGCCACGATCAATGAAGCCTCGGTTCTCCTCAAGCAAGGCAACCCGCAGGAAGCACGGAAGATCATGGAGCGCTACGACAGCTCCGACCTGGTGCAAATAGCTCCCGTGTGGGGCGACAAGATGCGGACGTTGAATGAGGCGATCGAGGAGAAACTCAGCTCATCGCTGCTGGTGATCGCCGACAAGGGCCGGAGCGATTACCAAATCGTGCTGCCTGACAGCTATCCTACGCCCGCCATCGCAGCCGACATGCAGCAAGTGGCGCGCTTGTTCCAAACTGCTTTCAAAGCCAATGGAGCGGAGTTAACCGTCGTGGCCGAAGCGGACCGCGACAAGGCCAAACCGGCCATCTA
>JAIOPP010000165.1 GCA_021413845.1 Planctomycetia bacterium
CGAAGGGAGACTATTACCGCATCACTCAGGAAATGATCGGCCGACGCGTGAACGTCGCCGTACCGGCCGATAGCTTGCTGTTGCTCAAAGCGACGGGCAAAGTGCCGCACACCGGCGGCCGGCTGTTCGATGTCGAGAGCCCGCACTATCGGACGCTCTATCGCTGGATCGAAGCCGGCGCGCTCGAAGATTCCGCCGCGGTGCCCGAGCCGGTCGAGATCGCGCTCGCGCCGGAGCGGATGGTGTTCAACGGCGTGAAAGGGACCGAGCAGACGAAGGTCACGGCTCGCTATTCCGACGGCTCGACGCGCGACGTTACGCACCTCGCCCGCTTTCTCTCGAACAACGTGTCGACCGCCGCGATCGACGCCGACGGCAAAGTTTCGGCCACGGGGCGCGGCGACACGTTCGTCTTCGCGCGGTTCAACCGCTTCACGATCGGCTCGGAAGTGATCGTGCTGCCTGCCGATTCCACGTATCGCTGGCCGGCTCCTCCGGCGAACAACTACATCGACGAGCTCGTTTACGATCGGCTGCAAAAGTTGCATTTGCTCCCTTCGGAGCTGTGTGACGACGAAACGTTTTTGCGACGCGTCTATCTCGATCTGACGGGCGTGCCGCCGACGTTCGCCGAATACGAAGCGTTCACGGCCGACAACAGCGCGCGTAAACGCGACGAGCTCGTCGACCGTTTACTGGCGAGCGACGCTTTCACCGACGTTTGGACCGCGAAATGGGCCGAGTCTTTGCGCGTGATCGGCGGCGGCTACGCTCCGACCGCGACCGACGTGAAGGCCGCCGAAGCGTATTTCGAATGGATCCGCGAACAGATCGCGGCGAACCGTCCGCTGAACGAGTTCGTCGCCGATCAGATCACGGCCGGCGGCAGCAACCTCACCACGGGGCCCGCCAATCTTTACACCATGCTCGTACACGATACGAAGTTCACGCCGAAGAACTTCGCGGCCGATTTCTCGCAGCTCTTCACAGGCGTGCAAATTCAGTGCGCCGAGTGCCACAACCATCCGTTCGACCGTTGGACGATGGACGACTACTACGGCTTCGTGAGTCTCTTCACCGGTATTCGTCGCAAGACCGGTGCCGAGGCGCGCGAGTTCTACATCTACAACGACGCAAGCGCGCCGCCGGCGAAGCATCTCATCGACGGTCGGCCGGTCCCCGTGATGGTGCTCGGCGGTGAGACGGCGGTTCCGAAGGGAACCGATACGCGCCAGGCCTTGGCCGCGTGGCTGACCTCGCCCGACAACGAACTCTTTTCGCAGAACCTCGCCAATCGGATTTGGGCCCACTTCATGGGGCGCGGCCTCGTCGAGCCGCTCGACGACATGCGGATCAGCAACCCACCGACGAACAAGCCGCTGCTCGACGCGCTGGCGAAGCATCTGACCGAGTCTAAGTTCAACCTTCGCGCGCTGGTGCGCGAGATTTGCACCTCGCGTGTGTATCAACTTTCGTCGCGCCCGAACGAGACCAACGCTCTGGACGACCGGCAGTTCTCACGCGCTCGCCTCCGCCGATTGCGGGCCGACGTGCTGCTCGACTCCGTCGTGCAAGTGACGGAAAGCGAACGGGGCTTCCGCGATTTCCAACTCGGCACCAAAGCGATTCAGTTCTATCCTCGCACTCCCGGCGACACGACCGGTCCGCATGCCGGCGACTCGTTCTTCGAGACGTTCGGGCGTTCGTCGCGGGCGACCGTATGCGCCTGCGAGACGAAGCCCGACCCGACGCTGTCGCAGGCGTTGCACCTGATCGCCGGCGATACGGTTCATGCCCGGGTCGCGGCCGGAGGGCTCGTGCCGAAGCTCATCGCCTCGCAACCGACGCCGGAAGCGATCATCGAGCAGCTCTTCATTCGGGCCCTCACGCGTAAGCCGACGGCCGAAGAACTGGCCGGCATGCGGAAACTCGTCGGCACCGACGTGAAAGATCGGAAGGCTTACGAAGATCTTTTTTGGGGCCTGCTGAACTCCACGGAATTCAGCTTTAACCACTGATCCCGTTCCGGCTCTCGCGATCGAACTATTACGATCGAGCGGCTGCTCCGGCGGCATTATTTCGCGGCAGGAGCAAGCTCTTCGGCCTTGCCTGCGGGAGCAGCTTTGTCGTCCGGAGTCTCTTTACTTGCGGTCCCTTCTTCCTTCGCCGGAGGTGCCTTTTGGTTCGCCTTGAAGAAGGCCAAGACGACCGGCTCGCGATCTTCGGAATCGGTCGTGCGAAACAAGACGAGATGATCTTTCAGGAACCAAAAATGATTTTGCTTTAAGCCATCGGACGAAAGATAGGCGCGCGAGTAAGCGTCTCCCAAATCGACCTTCGACCAAGTGTTCGAGCCGGCCCCCTTTTTCAAGTCCTCGAGCTCTTGCAGCAGATCGCTCTTCGCCTGCTTCGTGATCGGAAAGACATAGGCATCGATGCGGCTCGGCCCCGCCTCGTAGAGGGCGTGCGTGCCGGCGAGATCGATCTTAAGTGCGGGAACTCCTCCGCTCTTCTCGGCAGCGGTTCGCTCGTAGCCTGCGAGTCGCGCGGGAAAGACATCTTGAGCCGTTGCATCCGGCGCCGGGGCCGCCCAACCCGCCGCCAACGTCTGCCGCTCTTGCTCGATCGCGAGAGCCTCGTTCACCAGTTCCATCCCTTTATCGATCAGATCGGAGCCGTACCAAAACATCGCCCCGATCGCACCGGCGATCAACACCACGAAGAGACCGCAACCGATAAGAACCGCTTTCATAATTGCCGTCGATGAAAAGAAGGTGAAAAGTAATTGAAAAGGATTATGTAATCGTAGGAGAAGTTTGCGAAGCCGTCGAACGCCATGCTAACATCTGTCGGCCGGTGTCGAGGAGCGGATTCCGCGCAGGATTTCGCGGCGGCACGATCGGGCACGCCCCACCATAACAACTTCCCGAGAGATCCCCATGTCGTCAGTTCTTCACTTTCCCTCGCTGCCGTATCGCCTCCCGGCGCTGCCGGTTCTTGCCGTCGTCTTCGCCCTGGCGACCGCTGCCGCCTCGGCAGCCGAGCCTGCCGCGCCGCAGAAGTCGCCCCTATGGGCCGGCGGCGCACCGAACGGCGACGGCACCGTCGACACGGCGACCGGCTTCCTGACCGTCCATCTTGCTCCTGCCGACAAGGCCAACGGCGCGGCGCTCGTGATTTGCCCCGGCGGCGGCTACGGCGGGCTCGTCACCGGTGCCGAGGGGCATGGGATCGCCAAATGGCTGAATGGGCACGGCATCGCAGGCATCGTGCTCGAATATCGCTTGCCGAAAGGCCGCTCGATGGTTCCTCTCGCCGACGCCAAGCATGCGATCCGCACCGTCCGCTCGAAGGCCGGCGAATGGAAGCTCGATCCGAAGCGGATCGGCATCATCGGGTTCTCGGCCGGCGGACACCTGGCGTCGACCGCCGCGGTGCATTTCGATGCCGGCGATGCGAAGTCGGCCGATCCGATCGAGCAGGGCTTCAGCAGCCGGCCCGACTTCGCGGTGCTCGTCTATCCGGTCGTTTCGATGGGCATGCTCGGCCACGGCGGCTCGCGGCGCAACTTGCTCGGCGCGAGCCCGTCGGAAGAATCCGTGGCCTTTTTCTCCAACGAAAAGCAAGTCACGAAAGAGACGCCGCCGATTTTTCTTACGCACGCCAAGAACGATACCGTCGTCGTGCCGGAAAACAGCCGCCTCTTGCACGAAGCGTTGAAGGAGCACGGCATCGCGACCGAATATCTGGAACTGGCCGAAGGGGGCCATGGGCTCAACGGCTACAAGGGCCCGATGTGGGACGCTTGGCAAACTAAGTCGCTCGCGTGGCTAGCGTCGCTGAAGATCATTCCTGAGTCGGACGCGGCGAATCCTTAGACGGCTCCTCTTTCGACGGCGCATCCTTCGTGGGGGAGTTCTTCGCCGCGTTCGCGCCGACCATCGTCAGGCCGACCAATTGCCCGATGAACACCGCGAAATAGAACTGCCCGAACAGCGCCTCGAACCACTGCAACGTGCGCACGAACGGCGCGAGCGGGGCGATGCCGTCGTGATCGAGCGACGTCAACGACGCGAAGCTGAGATGGTTGAAGAGAAACCGCCGGAGCTCCAGGTCGTTCAAGTGGGAAACGTGTTGCGGCTCGACGTGGAATGCGTCGGGCTGCAACAGGTAAATCAACAAGTACAGGTTGCCCCAAGCCAGAGCGGCGAGGATGAACCCGGAAAATGCGCCGATGACGTGGTCGAGTTGGATCCGTTCGCTACTGAAAATATCGGCGAGAATCGTCGCGACCGCGAACCCCATGAACGAAATGATCAAGATGTGATACGCGATGAAGTAGTGATCGCGATGGCTTTCCGGGCCGAATATCCCGAGCGTGTTCGTCGCGATCGTCAGGAGGCCGAGCACGATGCCGACGACATGCTGCACACGTCGCTCGAACACGGTCAGGAAAACGGCGAGCAAGATGAGGAACCCGAAGATCTCGGTGCGGCCGGTCGCCACCGGTTGCGCCAGCAACGCAAGCACCAGCACCGCCAATAACAGCCGGTGCTTACGTTGCCGCAACCACTTCATATATGCTCCGATAGTCCACGCGCCGAGGCCACGAATCCGTTCGATCGAGTTCTCGTTCTCCGGCGGGTTTACTTCGCCGGCGCGATCGTCACTTTATGCGGCTTCAATTCGAGCGCCTTGCGAACGGCCGCTTCGAGGGCCGGGAGTTCCTGCAACCGCTCGGCAATGGCCGCTTGGCGCTTCGACTCGATCTCTTCGGGCGAGATCTTGAGCCCTAAAAACTCCGGGATGCTGGCCTGGGCCAACACGCAACCGCGGAAGATCCGATCGTGGTAGTACTTGTTCTTCGCTTCGATCGCGGCACGCACCGCTTTCACTTGCTCGGAAACAGGACCCACGGCCAACGCCGGCGCCGCAAGATCGACCCCCTTAGCGAGTTCGTCGGCGGAATACTTCGCGACCGTCTTGTCGCCCAGCCGCACTTCGTAATTCCCAGCCTTAAGTCCGCTGACGGCGAGCCGATAGTCGTTGGTCTCCGCCAAGATCGGCGCCCAATTCAAAATCAGCGATGCATCTGCGGGAAAGAACGGCAGCGCTCCGTCGAGTCGCTCGAAGGTCAACACGTCTCCTTCGCGCGCAACGTTGGTTACTTCGCAATTCTCCGTCTTCACCCCCTTCAGATCCGCCGCATCGATCGCCACCGACGAGACGAGCTTCGGAAAGTTCAGACCTTGAAGAATCGCAAAGGCCATCAGCGCTTGCCCCGGCGGGCCCGGATGTACGGCATCGCCGGCCGTGATCCGTTTGTAAGGTTTCGAGCCGGCACGGGCCTTATCGAGAACCGCGAGATAAGGATGAAACTGATCGACGAAGTGCTGCCCGTTGGCGTCGGACGTCTTCTTCATCCCCTCGGACAACTTTTCCAACGTGAGGTTATAGGCGGTCAAAGCCGTCGGGCCTTGCTCTTCGGCGTCGAGCGGTTGCGGCGTGCAGAACGCCACGCGAATGCCGGCCGCTTTCGCTTGATCGGCGATGCCTTGCAGGCCTCCGACATAATTCTTGAAGACCGCTTCGTCGTAAGCTTTATAGCCACCGTCGTTCATGCCGAAATCGACGGTCATGGCCGTCGGCTTGAACGAAACGACGTCGCGCTTGAATCGACCATTGCCCCCGCGGCTGCTGTCGCCGCCGATGCCGACGTTGCGAAACGCCAAATTCCATTTCGGAAAGCGGGTCGTGACCCACATCTCGATGTAGTTGCTGTAGAGGTGCTGCTCGGTGATCGAGTCTCCCATGATCACGATGCGGTCGCCGTCGCGAAAGAAAAACTTCTCGGCCGACGCGCCCGAAGCGCTAAGGCCGCCGATGAGCAAAGCGAAAACGAACAGCAACCGGTTCATGGCGACGAATCGACGAATCATGTGCGGGATCCTCATAGAGATTTGCAGCGTTCGACGGAAACCGACGCTTCTTATCTTGCGTCGTGCGGCAACGGCTGCCTTGTTGCCGGCCGCTAATTTAGCAGAGGCGCACGGGTCGCGAAAGCATCGCAAGGATCGATGGATGCGACCGCGCTTCGCCCGGACGCTCGCGGCTTACTCTTTCACTTTGACGACGATCGATTCGATCGCCGAGTGGCCCGACTTGCGAAACGGACGCGGCATCGGCTGCGCGTGCCCCTTCTCGTCGATCGTCCGACTGCGCAACGTGTATTCACCGGCGGGGAGGCCGGGCAACACCTTCGCCCAGTGGGCGTTCGTCAGCCGCAGCGGCCAGGTCTTCGGCTCGCCGGCGGCGGTGAAACCGTGCGTCTCGGCAGGGAGCTTTCCTTCCGGAAGCGCCCCCCAATGTTTCGGAGGCGCGAGCAAGTCGGCATCGACCCACGGCGCAGTCGTGAAATGCGGATCCCCTTCCGGTCGCGGCTTCGCGTTCGACTCGATCGAGACCTGCACCTTCGACAAGCCCGAGATGCCGACCTGCGCATAACCGGAAACCGGAATCGGCTGACCCGGCTTGAATCCCGTCGGCGACGAAAGGATCGCGGCGAACGTCTTCAGCGGACTGTCGAGGTCGTTGTTGCCCGAGGCATACGTGTCGTTCGCATGCGCAAGGTTCGTGAGCACGAGATGCGTGAGCCACTTGATCGACTTGAAGCCGTAGGCTTCCGGCACGACGACGCGCACAGGGCCGCCCCGTTCGGAATCGAGCCATTGGCCGTTGAGCTTATAGCACAAGATGACGGGAGGGAGATCGTAGGGATCTTCCAAAACGCGCCCCACCGGCAACGAACTGCGAAACATTTGCGCCGGGTCGTCGTTGTGGTAGCCGTAGAAAAACACGCGGCGCACATTCTCGCGCGGCTTCGTCAGCCAGAGCACTTCGCGCATCGGCACCCCTTCCCACAAGCCCATGCCGAGCGGGCAACCGATGTTCAAGCACGTCATCACTTTCGCGAACCGGACGGCATGCTTCTCGCCGAGCTTGAGCAAGCCGGCGAAGTCGAGCGCCGTGTTGTCGGCCTTCGTAAGCGACGTGCCGAGTTTCGCCGGGTTCTCGGAGTCGGAAACGACCTCGAGGCGCCAGGTGTCGCGCGTCAGTCCGACCTCGCGCTTCTTCTCTTCCGGCAACGAATGGGGCAACGGCTTGCCGCGCGAGACATCGCGAAAGTCTTCGACCGGCGTGAAGTAGGGATCTTGTCTAGCGCCAGCCTTGTCGGGCTTCGCCGGCTTCACGGGTTTCTCGTTCGCAACAGGTTTCTCAGCGACCGTTGCCGTAGGCTTGGGCGGGGTCGCAGGTTTATCAGGTGCCGCAGGCTTGGCCGGCTCTTCGGCGGCATGTAACAATGCAGCCTCGGCAACGGCAGCGCCCGCAACGCTTGCGCAGAGAAAGTAACGACGCGTCAGTCGCCGATGCTCTTCGAGAAACGTGGTCTCTTCCATGATCGAACTCCCGGAATGAAACGCTGCCTTTTGCATTCTAAAAGTACGCGAGTCGAGAAGCGAAGCAGATTCACGAAGCGGCGGCGCATTTTCTTGGGTGTGATGCATGAAAGCGCGCAATCGCGATGCGCGAACGGCGGAAATCTCTCCCTCCGATTGTCGCGCCCTAGGGAGTGGCATTCCGTCGCCGGCCGCACCATACTGACGACCTCTCCCGCACGCTTCTCCTTCCTTTTTCGAGAGTCTTCCGATCATGCGTTGGATCATTGCCGCTATTTGCACGTTGGGTTGGGCCATGAACGCACATGCAGATACATACGTTTATGTCTCGCTCGTCGCCGAGCAGAAGATTCAAATCCTGCGTCTGAACCCCAGCGACGGCAGCCTTACGCCGGTCGATGCCGTGGCGGTCGACGGCGGGCCGGGCTCCTTAGGAGTCGATCCGCAGAAGAAGTTCTTGTTCGCCTCGCTTCGCAGCACTAGCACACTCGCGAGCTTTCGGATCGATTCCGCCACCGGCAAGCTCACGCTCATAAGCTCCGCCACGCGACCGACCGGCGAAGGGGCTGCCTACGTCACCACCGATCGCGCGGGGCGCTGGCTTCTCTCGGCTTCGTATGGCCTGGGACGAGCCGTGGTGCATCGGCTGTCCGACGACGGCAAGATCGTAAGCCCTGCGGTCGACGTCGTCGAAACGGCGAAGACCGCGCACAGCGTGGCGACCGATCCGGATAATAATTTCGTCTTCGTGCCGCATCCCGCCCCGAACGCGATCTTTCAATTCAAGCTCGATCACGCGACCGGCAAACTCACGGACGCCGGCAAAGCCCCGGGCGGAACGCCCGCCGGCAGCGCGACCAAGACCGGCCCGCGGCATCTTGCGTTTCATCCGACTTTGAAGCTGGCCTTCACATCCGATGAAGCAGGGAGCAGCATCACGGCATACCGGTTCGATCCGACGACCGGCTTGAAGCCGGTGCAGACCGTGTCGACTCTGCCCGCCGACTATAAGGCATCGAACAGCACGGCCGAAGTGAAAGTACATCCGAGCGGCCGGTTCGTGTGGGTCTCGAACCGGGGCCACGATAGCCTTGCCGGTTTCTCGATCGACCCGAGCGGGGCGCTCACCGCGATCGATCGCGCACCGACCGAAAAAACACCACGCTCGTTCGATATCGAACCGCAAGGACGCTACGTCTTCGGCGCAGGAGAAGGCTCCGGCAAGCTAGCCGTGTTCCAAGTCGACACCACGACCGGCCAGCTCACGCGCAAGCACACCTACGAATTGGGCAAGAGCCTCACCTGGGTGCTCGCCGTGGAGACGACGAAGCCGTAAGCCGAGCGGAAGAAGTAGCGACCCCCATCAGGAGCCGATCGAGCACTCGACGCGTCGGCCCGAGCGCGACGACTCGTAGGCGGCGTCGAGGATTTCGAGCGTAGCGACGGTCGACTCCGGCGTATTGCGGCACTCGCGCACGCGGCTGGCGGCGCGGTCTTCGATCGCGGCGAGCCAATCTCCGACGACGTCGACTCCGCGAATGCCGCCGTAACCCGGCGTCGTGTCGGCGGCGACGGAAAACGTTTCTTCCATCGCATGCCATTGCGGTTGCGGGCCGTGGATTTCCAACGCGCCCGACGTGCCGGGCTTATTCGGATGCCAATTCACCCACCGCTCGCTGCCCCGGATCGACCATTGGTTTTCGCCGGCCCAACGGGGAAACCAGTAGCCGCCCGTGAAGGTCGCGAGGGCTCCCCCTTCAAGATCGAGGACGACCGTGCCGCCGTCTTCCACATCGGTTGCCGTCGCGCCGAACGTGCCCAGCCGCGCGGTCACTCCCATGACTCTCCTTTGCGCGACGTAGAGCAGCAGATCCAGATGATGACAGCCGAGCCAATTTATAAAGCCGGCGCCGCTGATGTTGCGATCGAACAAGTAGTGGTCGGGCCCGCGCCGGCGAATGTCGCTGGTGACGAACTTCATGTCGATGTGGATCAGCTTGCCGAAACGCTTTTCGGCCAGCATCGTTCTCAAGCGTTCGGCGCACGCATCGTAGCGCCACATGAAGCCGCTTTGAAAGGCGACGTCGTGCTTCCGCACCGCGGCGACGAGCGGGCGGAGATCGGCTGCCGTCGCCGCACCCGGCTTCTCGGTGAAGATGTGCTTTCCGGCTTCGGCAAGGCGGAGCAGGGTCGACGGGCCTTCGTTATTGGGGAGCGCGACTAGCGCGGCATCGAAGTCGCCGCGGGCGATCAAGTCGTCGACGGTGGCGAAGCGCGGCACTTCGGCGAAACGCTCTTCCAGGCTCGTCAGCGCGCCGCCGAAGCAAGGCAACAAGGCCGTGATCTCGATCCGCTCGCCGAAGTTCTCCAACGTCTCCCGCCAATGCGCCCCATGCGGATGATCGACCCCGACGAAGGCAAGACGAAGCGACATGATGAAAAACTCAGAAGTCAGAAGGCAAAATGCAAAACGACGGACGTCGAGATCGGAACGACTTCTCTTCCCTTCCCCTTCCTTCTCTGACCCCTGACCACCGACCCCTGACCCCTTCTCCTAAGTATGATAATCCGCGTTCAGCCGCACATACTCGGCCGTGAGGTCGGTGGTCCAGAAATTTACCGTTGCCGTTCCTTCGCCGAAGGTGAGCCGGATGTGCGTGTCGCGGTGGTCGCGGATCGAGTGCGAAGCGGCGACCCGATCGAACGGGAGCGGCGCACCGTTTTCATACAGGTGCAGGCCGTTGACCCAGAGGTTCACCTTCGCCGGATCGAACGGAACGTTCGCGTAGCCGGCCGCGGAAACGATCCGGCCCCAGTTCGGGTCGGCACCGCAAATGGCGGTCTTAACGAGCAAACTTTCGCTCACGCTCTTGGCGAGCAGCCGGGCCGATTCCCGATCGCGGCCGCCTTGAATCTCGACCTGAATCAGATGCGTCGCTCCTTCGCCATCGGCCGGGATCATCCGCGCCAGTTCGCCGCAGACTTCGCCGAGCGCCGCTTCGAACTTCGCCAAGTCGGCCCCTTGCAGCGGCGCGCCGCCGGCCGCACCGTTTGCCAACAGCAACACGGTGTCGTTCGTGCTCATGTGGCCGTCGACGCTGATGCAGTTGAACGAATCTTCGACCGTCGACGATAGCAACCGCTGCGCATCTTTGGGGGCGAGCGCCGCATCGGTAAGGACGATGCCGAGCATCGTCGCCATCTTCGGGCCGATCATCGCGGCCCCCTTCGCCATGCCGGTAAGTTGCACCGAGCCGGAGCTAAGGGCAATGGTTCGCCCGGCGACTTTATGGCGTGTGTCGGTCGTGAGCATTCCGCGCGCGGCGGCGACCAGCGCAGCTTCGTCGGTACCGAGCTTGCCGGCGACGTCGCGGACGCCGGCTTCGATTTTCTGCATCGGCATAAACTCGCCGATGATGCCGGTCGAAAGAACGAGCATTTGGTCGGCCGTTGCGCCGCAGGTTTGCGCGGCGGCTTCCGCCATGCGTCGACAATCGGCATCCCCGCGCTCGCCCGTGCAGGCGTTGGCGTTGCCGGAGTTGATCACGATGCCGCGCAGCGACGTGCCGGGCGTGTGCTCGCGGTCCCATTTCACCGGCGCCGCGAATACGAGGTTCGTCGTATAAACGCCCGCCGCCACGGCCGGACGCTCCGAGACGATCAGCGACAGGTCGAGTTTATCGGCATAGCGCTTGATGCCGCAATAAACACCGCCGAGCGAGTAGCCTTGCGGTAGCGGAGGAACGGGAAGCGCGGGAGTCGATGCTGCGGCTGATGATGCTGCGGGCGAAGTGGTCATGGAACGTGTTGCGCACTCCTGGCGAACGGATCGAAAGTGAAACTATGAAGGCTGCCGAACGAAACGCGGGCCGCGAATTACAAACGATCGATTACAACAGGGCCGTCGTTTCCGGGTAGCCGAACATCAGGTTGAAGTTCTGCACCGCTTGTCCTGCTGCGCCTTTAATCAGGTTATCTTCCACGCTGATCGTCACGATCCGATCGCGCACCACGCGGGCCGTCAGGTGGCAGTAGTTTGTGTGCGAGGTGTCTTTCGTCGTCGGCAGATGATCGACCACGCGCACGAACGGCTCGTCGCGATAGAAATCCTTCAACGCGTCGAGTACCTGCGCGGTCGTGTAGGTCCCGCGCGGCACGGCGTATGAAGTCGCGAGGATGCCCCGATCCATCGGCACCAGATGGGGCGTGAAGATGATCGAAGCCGGCGCGCCGCCGAACATCGTGAGGGTCTGTTCGATCTCGGGCGTGTGGCGATGCGTGCCGACGCCGTAGGCCGAGAAGTTTTCGTTGCACTCCGGATAGTGGAACGAAAGTTTCGGGGTTCGCCCTGCTCCCGAGACACCGCTCTTGGCGTCGATGATGATCCCCGTCGGCTCGATCATCCCGAGCTTAATGAGGGGAGCGAGCGGTAAGGCCGACGCGGTCGGATAGCAACCGGGGTTGGCGACCAACTTCGCCGGCGCGATCGCCGAGCGAAACAATTCGGGCAGACCGTAAACCGCCTCGGGAAGCCGGCCCGGATCGGCGTGCGTTTCGCCGTACCATTGCTTATAAGCGGCAGGGTCTTTCAAGCGATAGTCGGCACTGAAATCGACGACCCGCGCGCCGGCCGCGAGCATGTCGGGCACTTGGTGCGTCGTGACGCCGTGCGGCAAGCAACTGAACACGCAATCGGCCCGCCGCCCGACCTCGGCCGCCGCCAGGTCTTCGAGCTTTAAGTCTAACCGGCCGGTCAGGCTCGCATGCACGGAAGCGAGCGACGGATTCCCTTCTTGCCGACTGGTTACGGCCGTGATCTCGATATGCGGATGCCGCAGCAAGATCTTAAGCAGTTCGAGGGCCGAGTAGCCGGTGGCACCCTGAATGGCGACGCGCGTTTTTGGCATGGCTTGATGAATGCGGCTGACAAGGAAAACGGAGCAAGCGAATCGAGCCGAGCAGTATAACGACGACGAGCCGAACCCGCCAATCGGCCGAACGGCATCCTAACGAAGAGCCGTTTGCGGTCGCTGAGGTTCGCGGAGGAATGTCGTGGTGCGAGTGAAGGAATTCCTTCTGCTTGCAGCAGCCCACGGTTGCCGTCACAATGCCGGGCTTCTTACATGCGCTTGATTTCGGAAGCTTTCGCGGGGCCGTCGTCCCCAGGGGCACCGTTCGCAATGCTGGCTAAACTGCAGACCTTTACGCTCGTCGGCATCGATGCCGTGCCGGTCGAAGTCGAGGTCGACGTCTCGGCCGGCGCGCTGCCGAAGACGATCTTAGTCGGCCTGCCCGAAGCGGCCGTGAAGGAGAGCGTACACAGAATCGAACGAGCACTGGTCAACTCCGGCTACCAGCGGCCCGAGGATCGGATCGTCATCAATCTGGCCCCGGCCGATTTGCCGAAGCATGCCGTGTCGTTCGACTTGCCGATCGCGCTGGGGTTGCTCGCGGCGTCGGGACAAATCTCGGCCGAATGCCTGAGCGAGTTCGCAGTCGTCGGCGAGTTGGCGATGGATGGTTCCACGCGCCCGATCAAGGGCGCGCTTTCGATGGCGATCGCCGCGGCGCAGCAAAAGAATTTAATCGGCATCATCGTGCCGGCCGAGAACGCCGCCGAAGCGGCCGTCGTGGCGAAGATCGCCGTGTACCCGATCTCGAGCCTCACGCAAGCCGCGGCGTTTCTCTCGAAGCAAATCGAGATCGAACCGACCCCGACGAACCTAGACCGCTGGTTCGATTCTTACGGCACCTACGACATCGACTACGCCGACGTGCGCGGACAAGAAACGGCGAAGCGCGCGATGATGATCGCCGCGGCCGGCGCGCATAATCTGTTGATGAGCGGCCCGCCCGGTTCGGGCAAGACGATGCTCTCGAAACGGCTGCCGACGATCTTGCCGGAGCTCACGCCCGACGAATCGATCGAGACGAGCCGGATCTATAGCGCGATGGGCTTGCTGCCCGTCGGCCAGCCGATCCTCGCGGTTCGGCCGTTTCGTAGCCCGCATCATACGATCAGCGATGCCGGCCTCGTCGGCGGTGGCTCGACCCCTTCGCCGGGAGAAATATCGCTCTCGAATCACGGCGTGTTATTTCTCGACGAGTTGCCGGAGTTTAATCGGCGTACGCTAGAAGTGTTGCGACAGCCGATGGAAGACGGCATCGTCACGATCAGTCGCGCGTTGAACAGCAGCACGTTCCCTGCGCACTTCATGCTCGTCGCGGCGCTGAACCCTTGCCCATGCGGCTACCGCAACGATGCCCGCAAGCGCTGCAACTGCTCGGGCCCGCAGGCCGAGCCCTATAAAAAGTTACGCTTTTTTTGCGGCCAAGACGCATTCTCCCTCGGTGCAATCGATGACGATTACGGGTCTTACCGTTTCGCATTGTGACAGTTTCCGTATGCCACCGAAGTCGCACCTCAGCACCAAGGCTATGCAGAACTTCGTTTACCACACGCGGTTCGACTAGTAGTTCTGGGGGGAGTTCGTCGCCAGGCTCTACTTGGAACGTCGCAACAACCTCCGGCAAGCAGTGTGACACCGGCATCCGTAACGCTCTTTTTATAAAGTCCGACCACCAAGCGCTCAGAGCCTCGAACTCCGCACGGTTAAATGCACTAGGCTGCGGCAAACTAGCGACTGATGCTTCAAGAGCCTCTAGTTCGTCACGCATCGTCGTAATGCGGCCATCTAGGCTTTGGCGAGTTCTTCGATCGCTGCAATCTAAGAGACTCTCTTCAGCGCGCCCGATACGGGCCAAAAGTTGCACGCGAGTCTGTTCCGCCGCGGCCTTCGATGCTTTGCGTCGATCGGATGCGAATACAAGCTCATCGGGTGGTTGAACGTAGAACCGCTCCAATTCGCGTATTTCTTCGCCGAGAAGCTTCAGAACCGTGGGCAAAATACGTTCCTCGCGAATCTCATAGGTTCCACATGTCCCAACTCCTGTCTTTGCTGGTGTGCTACAGCGATATACTCGATGAGGTCTACCAGTCGGCTGGCACCCGTACATAGGTTTGCCGCAATGATCGCATATCAATACGCCGCTCAATGGATAGCCGCCATCGCGTGGTCGTCGACTTCCCTTCATCATGAAAGAGGCAAATCGAGACTGAACTCGCTCGAATAGTTCCCGATCTACGAGCGCTTCATAATGGTTCAGGTGAGATATCGTTCCGTTGTCTGTTTCCTTCCACGGTGGCGAGTCGCTCGGTCGATTCGATGCGTCGACGATGTCGCCCTTACTATCGAGGATGAAGAATTGCCCGGATTTTCGGCGGTTGTATTGAAAATCCCCGACGTACGCCCGGCGGGACAGCAACTCCTTGATTGATGCTACGTGCCATTTGCCGCCGCGACGCCCGGGAGTTTTCTCGCGATTTAAGTCACTCGCAATCGCGTTCATGGAACGGAAACGGTTACCAAACTCGTCGAAAATTCGGCGAACAATCGCGACGTCGCTAGCATTGCCCGGCCGAATACCGCCGCAGCCGTCGTTCTCCATTCCGTAAGGAGCAATGCCGCCGCTTCGCTTCCCCTCCATCGCTCGATTGCGACGGCTAAGAGAAACTCGGCGGCTAAGTTGGCGGCAAAAATCGTTAGCCGACCAAACGCTGACTACGAATTTGATGATCTCTCCAATGTCATTGCCGGCTCCTCCTAAATGGAAGGTTCCCTGAGCCGCGCTTACGATAACCAGCACACCTGCTTGCTTAAGGGCCAACGCGTCTCCTTGGACTTCGGCTACGCTTGCGCGGCTAAATCGATCCATGTTGTCGACGACGATCGCTTCGATGTCCTTTTTTGAGGCGGCATCAGCGAGCATCTGACTGAATTCCGGTCGCGCTGCACCACGTTTCCATCCACTCTTACCAGGGTCAGCGTACCACCTAACGATCTTGTAGCCGTTCTCCTGTGCAAGCGACTCGATCTCGGTTCTTTGCTGTGAAATCGATTTCTCTTGGCGTTCGCGACCGTTGCTCGCTACGCCGCTGGTTGACTTTCGAAGGTATCCAGCCGCGGGTACTTTTCGTTCCATTTGATTTCCTCAGTAAGTCATCGCGATGCGGTCGCTACCGCGCCGAAGACCGGCGGGTACTGCTGGCGTGAGTTTAGACAGGAACGCTCCGTTTTTGTTTACGCGCGGAATCGACTTCGGCAACTAACGGACGAGCTTTCAAGAGTCGGGACACCTGCATCGGCGACCACTCGCATCCTCGCCGAGTCTCGTGCCCCTCTTTAGTCAGATGCGTAGCGATCGCTTGTAGCGACTTCCCCTCGTTTCTCAGAGATTCTATTAGGGGTATGAGGTCGACGTATGCGTCATGCGCTTTTTTCTGTCGCGTTGTGATGGCCTTAGTCCGTGCCCGCTCTAGCGCCGCCAGCCTGAGCGATTCTCGCCCGGTCCAGTGACCAACACGTGCAGAGCCAAGCAGCGTGCCCCTTGCCTTTGCGGCCGCCAATGCCGCCTTTGTTCTTTCGCTTATCCGTCGAGCCTCGTCCTCAGCAACCGCAGCCAAGATATGGATTGTCAGGCGGTTCGCGGTCGGATTGTCGCACGCAACGAATTCGACGCCCGAGTTCAAGAGCGCCGCGGTGAACTCAACATTCCTCGCAAGCCTATCCAACTTCGCTACGACTAGGACTGCCTTTGCGCGCTTTGCATGTGCCAAGGCGCGGCTGAGTTGAGGACGATCAGCGAGCTTACCAGATTCAACTTCGACGTAGACGCCAGCAATCGGAAGCGAGGATTGCGAGGCATACGACCGAACGGATGCGGCTTGCGCTTCAAGGCCGAGCCCCGAATCGCCTTGCTGCTTCGTGCTGACGCGATAATAGGCAATAAGGGACTTCATAACGCAGAGCCCAAAAGGACGCGGTTGACCACCTAGGGGGTATTGTAACGTTTCAGTAGACGGACGACAACTGAAGCGTTACGGGCTATTTCTGCCGTCGTTTTGATCTGCGAGTAAGAATTCTCAGCGCCGCGGCTCGGCGATTGGCCTGCGCGCGATCATCCCGATGAACTCTCGAATCAAGTCCCGGGCTGCCAATAAGTTTGACAACGAGCTTTTTGATGTCCGGAGGTAGATCGCGGAGACGCCGAGCTTCGGTTTCATCGTCAGGAGTGAAATTCAACTCATGGCCCTCGATGCTCTTATGCGCCTTCGACCGGGATCGCTTTCGTCTGAGCAGGCTCTTTAGCTCGCCGCAGATTGGCTCTAGCTGTAGCAACTGCGATCACACGGAATCCTTCGATCCGTTGCGAGGTAGTTGCCTCAGCGGAATTGACAAGCTGAAAGATCATGTCGATTAGTTGGCATCCGTGCAAATCCGGCACAACACGACCGGTTGAAATCGCGGTTTGAAGCATCAACAAGTCGCGCACGCCAGCTTGGGTCCAATCAAATAATGTCCCCTTTCCCGTACGCAGAGCGCAGGGATTTTCGCGGTCGCCTCGCGCCTCGAACGTCGCGCGTTTTCGTTTCCGCCTGCTAATGTTAGGCATATCCGCGAATTATATCCGAGGCGACTCTAAAAAGGCTTTTGCTATCCGTCCAAAGCCATAGCGCCCGTTTGCAAGTATGTTCGCGTTGACGCTATGCGAGGTCTTACCTTCGCCTGCGGATCTGGAAGCCCTCGCGAACCGTCACCGCGATTTCTTCCGACGTCGATATGCCGACTGTTTGCAGCCGCTACTGCAATATCTCTTGTCGCCTCGAATCAGCTCATCGCCAGGGTGGTAGCTAGGCCACCCTGAAATTGGATACCCGCATTCCTCGCAAGCGCGCTCGTGAGGCCCGTTCTTTGAAAACTTTGCCCGTCGAATGCGTTGGAGCTTTCGAGCCTCGCTACGCGCAGCAACAAATGCTGCGACTCGGCATTCTTTGCAGCAGTACTGTTGCTTCGAGTGTCGAATGAGAAATCGTGCGCGACAGGCAACACAGACTCCGAATTCAGGCATGGGGGCTTTCGTCACGGCGGTGTTCGTTACCGTCGTCGGTTTCCTTCTCGGGATCGGTGGCATCGGTAGAAACTCCCGCAAAAAATCGCCGCTTCGGTCGGAATGTCTTGCCCTATTTCGTCGCGAGTCGGACAGGTCCGTTACGAATGTCGGTTGAGGACTTGGCGATCCGGAGAATTTGAAGGGCCGCCGTAATACCAATACTCGAAATCCACTCGACTTTGTTGCGAAGGCACTGATCGCAATGGCGACCGCCGCGTTACGTTTCGTGGTGTCGACTACTTGGGCCTTCGTGACGGCCCGCGATACGGACTCCGGCGGGCGGTCCTATATACTCGTGCTTTTAGTAGCCAAGCGAATTGATGCCCAATTACCCGCTGCTACAACGATCGCGCAGTATGAGCGATTCTTATTGCGAGCAAACTGCTTGGAATCTGGCTCTCATCGATAAAGGGTGACTGGCAATTCCCCTCCTTTCAGCCATCGATCGCCACTGATATATTGGGGGCATGACACCTCCAAGATTAAGCGAAATTCGAGTACTATGCGACGAAGCCGCAGACAAAGCCCTGTTTTTGCGGATCAAGCGGCTATCTCCGTTCCTGAGTCAGATTCCGGATTCGAATGTCGTGGTGTATCCGGCTCGCTTGGTCGGCGAACAGTTCGCGTTGATCGAGCCGCTAATGATCGACGACCGACCAGACTTCATTCTACTGCACGATAGGAAGCCGCTCCTTGTCGTAGAGCTTACAGAGCACGGTTACACGGGCGACAACCCGCTGCAACGTTTCACTCGACTTGCTGCTGCCGCAGAAAATGGTGTTGCGGTTATCTACTTCGGTCCCTTCGCGCGGGTCCGCGACGACGAACTAGATCTAGTCGATGATCCCGAAACACTTAGCAAGCGACGTGTGAATACTGATCTGTTCCGCGGTATGTATCGGCTCGGGCAAACTCATTCGGTCCCGGTTGCCGCAGTTGAGTGGATAACGGGTAGCAATGGCAAGCCGCTGAAGCTTCCGCTTTCACTTCCGGATGCGGACATCTCACGAGTGTTCGGCCGCCTGGTTTCGCGAATGAGCACGCTGCTCGAAGACGCTTGGCATCGGTCGCAGAACACGTCGCGGGTTCATCTTGAAGCAGATGTCAACGCAATCGACGAGGATCTAAGAGCTACTTTCGCGGTGTCAAATGTTCGTGGTAGTCAAACGAAGTTGATTTTACCGGGCTCAACGACGTTGAATTTCTTGCGAAATCCATCAACTATCCTTAGTTCGATCACGCGACAGGGGTATTTTTACAAAGACAAGCCGGAGCGTTTGCTTGCTCTCCAATGCATTCTTGAAACCGATATCCAGTTCATCAAGTCCGGCTCGGTTATCACGCCTGTTAGCGATAAAGAGGCCTTGGTAACTCGCCTTCTCGAAGCCGTTCCCGGGTTAGCGAATGGATGTGCCTTCTACTACACCGGATATAAGTGGCGCAGCGATCCGCATTGCGGGGTGCTTGTAAACTTCGACTACCTTCAAGCTCGGGAACTCACCGAAGCGCGGGTTCTCGACCGGCAACGGCCCCTGATTCTCTTCTATCCGAGAATTCACTTGAGGCCGACGTCTCCAAACGTCGTGCGAGTGCAGTCGCGGCTCAGCAATTTCGGTCAGGCCGCAAATCCATTTAGGCAACTTTTTGCTGAACGGTACGGCACGGCTAGCGCCGATACGCGTGCCACGGACTTTCTAAACCGAACGTCCGATCACACTGCCAAATGGACTGACTCTACTAAGCAGGCGCGTATTTTTCAGCGTTACTGCGATCTGATCGTACTGCAAGATGCCGTGATACTCGGGCATCATCGAACTTAGCTATGCCGACACTCGAAGATGAAGCGTATCAGAGGCTCGTCGACCGCCTTAATGAACGACGCATAACGGTAATTAGCGCTCATCCGCCAAGCGGAAAGGCATACGATTCCGAGCTTGTTCGAATTCCGGCTAAGGAAAGGAACTCAGGCCGTTATCACGCGGACATTATCTTTGTAATCGATACCGTGCTGTTCATATGCGAACTCAAGGGCAAAAGCAGCGAGTCGACTTCCGATGTCGCGAAGCTTCGAGGGATAATTGCAGACTATACGGTAGCAGAGCTAGTCTCGTTCATTCGGAAGCGCACGAACGTCGCGACAGTGAATTGGGCCGCCATCACTAAGGTCGTCGGCCTCATTGGAGTGGTAGTGGGTGACGCTTCCTTACCCGACGACATCGTATCGATAGTTGCGAGTGCGCCAGCCGAGTTCGAGGTCGATGTGGGCAATACGCTTCCTGACGCCTCGGGACTACGAGAGGCACTCGCTAGGGTTTTCTAAAGACAACGATGTAATCGTGTTTGGTCTGAATTTCCGTATCGGCCGACTTGTGATAAAGGGCTTGAGTTCCTGAAGTCTCACGGCGAAGAATTTCTTCGACCTTGAATCCGGCGTCACTGGCCGATTGAGCAAATCGCGAGAAGATGTTGAGCTTCTTCTTAGAAAGTGTCGAGTCGGAATTAATGGCGACACCTCTTGCACCTGAAGCGCTTGCCCGGAACATCTCCTTCCAAACAAGATCGCAGTCGGCGAGGTACTTCTCCGCATCGTTCGGATTGCTAGTCTTAAAGCCATCCCGAATCTCTTCGCCAGCAATCACTCGACGATCTGCACCAAGCCATTCGAGTTCTAGCCGTAGGACATCGCTGCTGTACTTATAAAGCGCGAAATACGGGGGGTGCCAAAAGATCGTGCGCATGTCAGAGATTTGCGACGACATTTTCACAGCCGACACGCATTTCAAAACCACCGAGTTCGCCATTTCCGGAAGTTGGGCCTGCGCAGTTTGGATAGTGGAGTATTCCTTTACAAATAGGTCAAAGGGAAGGCGCGGTGTTTTCTGTTTATCTAGGAATAACCTTCCTGTTTTACTTGAAGCCTTCGACGATTTTCTTATTGTTCGCAGCCAAGCTAATAAAAGTATCCTGCGCTCCGCGGATTCGGGAATCGCTTCTATCGCTGCTCGCAGCACCGCATGTTGCTCCGCGGCCTCGTTGCTAAACCATCGGTCGATGTTTTGCATAGCCGCATCGCGAATTGCTGCGACGTCGTGCGGAGTCGCTTTAATCGCGACAGCTTTCGTTCTATTCGTAAATAAATCGGCTTCGAGCTTAAACGTCTGCTGCAACCGATCCTTCGCGAATTTTTGAATTCCGCCTAGGAGGCGATAGGTCTTATCTGCATCTGCTCGCTCTACCTTAACTTGACTGATCAATAGGCTAATCGGGTTAACGTCCAAGCCGACGGAGTCACGGCCCGCCAGTGACGATTCCAATAAGGTCGTCCCGCTACCGCACATAATGTCAACGACGGGTCCTTCGGCACCTAGACCCCATAGCTTCTCAAGAAGAATGCGAGTCGATGTCGGGGGGTATTTCCCGAAGTATCGGAATATGCTGTGGGTAAGATATCGCTGCGCGGCGTTAGAACTGCTGTCGACTAGAGCGGTATGTTTCATGGCTTCCTTGCGATTACAATATGTTGTGTCCGCATGCGCCGGTTTAGCGTTCGGCCAGTATTGTTGTTTAGGACGTGTTCCGCGTAGCGAACGACCTCGAAGCCAGTGTCTTCGCAGAATTCGCGAGTTATAGTGCCGACCGGTATGCGGACGGTATCGACCTGACCATCTCCGACAACAGCCGCGAAATGACCGCCACGCTTCAATACAGAAAATGCCTGGCGAACGATCTTGCACCAGCCAACTAGATACTTCTGCACGCCATTGGGCTCGTGCAAATAACTTCCCCTATGCCTAAGCTCGCTTTTCCAGATGGTCTTATGATCAACTCCAAGGAAGGCGAGCTGAAGTTGAGTCGACTCACTAAAAGCGGTGTTCGACATATATGGCGGATGAGCCACGACTAGGCCAATGGCCTTATCCGCAGGATCGAACTCAATCGCGTTTTGCCGACGTACTATCCGCTCGAATTTTCGAGTTCCCGCGTCCCTCGCAAACGCGTCGTGCAGTTCTATGTTTTTCTGCAGTGTTTTCGAGAACAGTTCTGCTACTGGCCAGACCTTCTTTTTTTCTCGGTCAAATTCGATGTTCATCTTCTTGACATTGCACAACGAGACACGTCGCAATATCGCGAAGAATGCCGTCTGTAAAAAATCCTTGATTTCGGGCGATTCAACTTTCTCGATAGCTCGGAAAAGTTGTGACAGGTCCTGCCACGCATCCGCCGTGAAGAACTTCGAATTCTCACCCAGATTGATCAGGTCTGCCTTTTTCGAAGCGGGCTTGCTGAGCAGCGGACGATTCGTCTCCGGAAGTTGGGCGATGATTTCACTCGCGACCTTCTTCAATTGAGTCGGCACGCATACCGCTGAAGCGGTTCTGGCGACCGTCATAGCGACCGGGTTCACGTCATAGCCGATAATTCTCTTTCGACCGGCCAAGATCGCCTCGGTCAGTACGGTGCCCCCACCGCACATGGGATCGAGTATCGAATCCTTGGGACTGGAATACTCTTCGATGATGGCCCGCGCAATCTGCGGTGGAAACTTGCCAATATATCGAAAGTACCCGTGAGGACCTTCTTGAGTTTCGACGCCATGCGGCACTTCCCACAGTTCGCGGGCACCGGAAAAGGTTTGCTTAATCCGCAACTCCGCTAATATGTCGGCGGATTTCTCGGAGATTGAGTTAGCTGCCATGCACTCTCCTAGGTGGTCTCGACCGTCGATAACCCATTGGTGGGAAATCATTTAGGACTAAATATAGCGAACGTTCGTCGGTTTTGGCAAGCCGACGGAGGTCTGGGTAGTGTCCTAATTTGGCTTTTCAGTTTCCTTGGCGTTGCGGAACTCGCCAGTAGCGCGATCAAAGCGATACTGCACCGCGATTTGCCTCTCCCCGACCGTCATGGCGTGGAACTCAAATCGGTGTGGCTGTGCCGGTGTCAATCGCCAACTGCACGCCGCCGCAGTCGCACAGGCCATCGTCGTACACAGGACCACGACCAGCCGCCACCACGCTTGATTCGACATCGGTCGGCCCCTAAATCTGGAACGGATCGTCGTCGATTCCCACCTGCACGCTGGTTTACGACCACGGAAATCGGCTAAAAATCCCCCTTCACTTGGACTAGACTTGTGCCCACAAGTCGGCCAGCCGTTTCGACCGTTTCAGTCGCCGCGACACAGGGGCATTCGCGATGGATTTCAGCATCGAGGGCGGGCATCACGTTTCGCCGCTTGATACAGCCGAACCATCGCTATCGCAGTTACAGAAACTGTCGGGCCTTTTCGCCGCTCTATCGAGTGCTTTGGAGCGTGATCTTCGTGAGAACAGTCAGTGGTCAGTCGCAGAGGTTCTTCAAGACTTCATGCGAGCCTGGAAATTTCTGCGAGAGATCGGCCTCGACGGCGGCAGGGGGACGGTAACGCCGATCGGGTGTGAACCACGGGAAATGCTGCACGCGCTTCGAGAGATTCGCGACTTCATGGGGATCTACGAGTCGCAGATAGGAAACAGCAACGCTTGGAGCATCCGACCAGGGGCTCACGCAGGGCGCGTTTCTAGTTCGTTGTTCATCGCCGTAGCCGAAAGATGGACCGTTGCTATCGCAGCACTTGCCAAAAGACAAGTTGAAAAAGCCGCTGCTGCTAGTTCAATCGTCGATGCAGAATCCGACGATCTAATGACGTTGTATGAATTATCCAAGCTCGTCTTCGTTTCGTCGAAAGCCCTTCGCAACAGAATGATACTGAGCGAGCCAGCGATAAAGGGCGGCGGTCGTGGACGCAAAGCTAAATGGCATTACCTCAAAGAGAAAACCGCCATCGAGACCGCTTATCACCTCAAATTGCCGGATCTCTCCGAAGCTCGGAAGCAATTGTCCCGAGATGGCGATGCGTCCAGTGCGGGATAGTTTGGCAATAAACTATCCCGATACTATCCCGCGAACATCGTAGAACTATCCCGAATGGTCGCAAACCATTGACGTGACGAAACTTCAAGAAAGTTTCTCTGCCGCATCTACGATGTCCCTGGCGACGCAAAGACCGTCGCCAAGGAGGTTCGTCATGAGAAGGGCCGAGTGCGCCGAACAATGAGCGGCGCGAGCCATAAATAAAAAACGCCCGCAGTTGTCCGACTTAATCGGGAGGGCAACTGCGGGCGCTCAGCGTTTGGGCCTGCGCTGGCGGGTAGCGCAGCCTTTTATCCAGCGATAACGGCTTCGATCCCCGGCAGCTCCAATGTTTATTTTGTAGGTCGTTTCGCGGCACGACGCAAGACTTCACGCGACCATGTGACCGGCTTTGCGTCGTCGGCCGCCGCCGCAGCATCGATCGCGGCTTCCTCTTTGGCCGATAACGGCAGCTTCATGGCATCCGTTCGCCGTTCTTCCGGCGGCTTGGGCGGTTGTGCTCAAGGCGGTGTTTTCTACCACTCAGGTGACACGAACGATGTGATCATTCTCCGTGAAAACCGCTAATCGCGATGTTCTCGGTGCAGCCCTCGCCCCCGTCGAAGCCATCGAATCTGCGGTACGGATTCCGTTTCGCCCGATTATTCGATTTTGTTACAATTCTGGCGTGTCGATTAAAGGCCCAAGGATGATTTTATGAACGCCGAAACGGTCGAACCCATCAACGTGCCGGTGGTTCAAACCAAGCCCGAGCCGGAGACGCCGATTCCCGTTGCCATGCCAGCCGTCATTCCGCAAGTAGCGGTGAAACGATTCGATTGGACTGAGTTTCGGTCATGGACGACGCTAGTCATTGCAGTCGTCATCGCGGCATTGACTATCGCCCAAAGTCCTGCTTCCTCTTGGTTCAAACCGCGACTTTCATATACCCAAAACCGGTTCGGAACGACCCATACGGGAACCTGCTTCATCGGGACGACTTGCTATCTTTTCAATGATTCCAGCTACGTTTCCGCAAAGAACGTGGTTGTGCGATTGGATTCGCATAGAGAACTAGAATTCGATATCAACGTGCCGCATAAGATTCAGAAGCAGGGGCAAAACGGCTACGCAATTGAAATCCCTTCGATTCCGCCAGGCGGGGTAGTGCACCTTTTTGCGGCGACCGCATGGGAAGATGACTCCGGTCTAGCGATCGCCCCCGATGTAACCGCGATCTATTCCGACGCCGGGATTGGCATTGAAAACTACAATTCTGACAGCTATCCGAGTCCGTGGCGAATTCCTGACCTGAAGCCGGCCACACCGAAGATTGCGAAAGTAATTCCGTAAGCGTGGCAACGAGCTAACTCCGCAGAAAGAGATTCATCGAATGTTCGTGATCACGTTTTGTTTCGACGGTGGCCCGTTCGACGGTGGTAAGGCGGATACCTTAGGAGGCGACAGCTCACTCGTTGAAAAGTGGTACAACCTTACGAATGGCGGGGCCGTCGGACAGCGTTTCACCGTCACCAAGGCATCGACCAGTAACTACCCGATCGCTAGCAGATACGCCGCTACGCTGGGTAATAATGACACAGAGTTCAAAGACTACGAATATGAGATCGTCCGCAGAGAGGTAGAGCCAACAGAAACCATAGAAGGCGAAACTGACCCATACAAAAAAGACGTGAATCGGGAAACATTTTATTGCGAGCTCTCAAGGGAACATCGCTAAAAGACTCCGTCATCGGTAAGGCTATCGCCGCGGAAGTAGTCCTCGATCGAGATCGTGGACTTCAACAGCTCCGCCATGAGCACGCGTCGCGTGCTGACGGGAATGGTCAGCTCTTTCGACTACTCCTCGATGCTCGTAGACACTTCGTTGGCCGAGGTTCACAACACCGGCGCCATGGTCAGATAGACGAAGGACAGCGTCGAATTCGCTGAGGTGATCGAGGGGAGGAGGTGGAAGAAGTTTACCCGCCGCTTCTTCAGTGGAACCGTCGTATCTCTCGCCGATCGACGGATTCTACCGCCGTATCATTCGCATTGCCGTTGGGGGAATTACACCCTTTCTGCGCAAATCTGAGAACCCGATAATGGGCATCGACGACCCGCGGATACCGGCGGCGGCCCGCAAGATGATCGAAAGCAAGGGATGAAGAATGGCCAATCGCAAGTATCTTTCAGAGTTCACGCTGAATGCCTACACCCAGTTCGGTGCCATTGTTCAACAGGCCGATCTTGCCCTGCTCAAGGACGACAATCGCTTTCAGAAGCGCCCATGCCACATCTACATGATCACTCGTGCCCCTCGACTTTCGATCGATATTGCATCGATGACCATGGACGACCACACGATCAAGGGGCAGTTTTTAGTTCAGAAAAAGAATAATTTCGTTCCGCGTCCATTTTCAATTCAACACACATTTGGAACGAAGCGATTAACCTTCGAATCCGACTTTCCACATACGCGGCTGATCAGCCGAGACGAGAACGGAGAGCTGTTCGGCGATTGGAAGGTTTCGATGGCAATTCGCGAATGGAAATTGGACGTTGGCGACCTTCTGGATCTCGAAGTGATGTACGTCGGCCAGTCCTACGGTGTCGATGGTGCTCGCACCGCGCCCGACAGACTCCAGGCGCACGAGACGTTGCAAGCGATCTACGCTGAGACCGTGGCCAAGTCACCGGATCAAGACGTCTGGCTGGTTCTTCAGCACTTCGAAGAGCAATTGATGCACGAGATGAACGGAAGCTACGATGAATTCGAAAAGACAGAAGAGGAAGACATCGATCATTCGAGCAAGATCTACGATGCGACGTTCACCGAGCAGCAGACGATCAACTACGCCGAGGCCGGGATGATTCGGTACTTCCAACCGGAATTCAACCGCATCTACAAAGACTCGTTCCCGAATCCGGCACACTCTACGTACAGCCAGTGCTACGATCTAGACATTCACATGCTGGCCGTTTCGATTTGCACCGACTGCATTCGAAGCCGCATATGGTCGCCGACGGTTGCCCCATCTGACAAGCACCTCGCGCAATTCGATTTGAGGACGTCTGAGCAGCGACGAGGAATTTTCGATTACTTTGGCGACGGTTGGAAGTGAAACGCGCTGCATGTTACGGTCAGCCCGTGTCTGCCGCGCTCGAACGCGTGATCGTCACTCTACTATCGAAGGTCGATGGACAAGGCCCTTCGGCATGTGCGCATTTTCGGCGAATTAAGGCTCAGAAATGGCAGAGAACGATGATTTCGTCACTTTTGGCGATTGTCGCATCTCGCCGCGGGCAATCGAGGCTTGCCGGACACACCACGGAATCGATAGTCGCAAGGCGGTCGCCGAATTGGCCCACCAAGCCCTGAAGACTTACGACGAGCATTTGAAGCCCAAAACGGCGTTTCAGGTCGAGAGGCTACTCTATGACGGGGATAGGGTTCTTTTCGGCATCATGATTTCGCTGGAAGCCGGGAAGCTTAAGGTCGTTTTGAGCGACGCAAGCGAAGGTTAGACGCGGCGACTGCTCAATCAATCGATGAGCCGCCGACGCCACGCTGCCTGCCTACACTTTGCGGAGCAGAAAATCGCGTCGCGTCTAAGTGGTCGAAAATTTTTTCCGCAGTACCAACAGCCTGTTGAACCATTGAGTGGATCGTCGGCGGTCGGTTTTTGGCTTTTCTCGCGTTCCAGTGTTCTTCGCTGCACGAACGCTGACACGCGGCATTCCGCTTGGCAATACTTCTGTGCGGGGTGCCTGAGAAGAAATCGATTCCCGGCAATACTGGCAATTGCCAAACGCGAACTTTGAATTGCAGGCGGTTTCTGCTTGCGAGCGGTGCTCCGTTACGGTTACCGGTTTAAATTTGGGAATCGCTGGCATCGATAGAATTCCTCCGGAAATACTGCGACATCGATCGCTTTTTTATGCCCTATCTCGCCCACGCGGCTCCGCGGCTGTTACGGCTTTCGGAAAAGATGCCGACGCACTTCAGAGGCCGATAGACCGACAATACTACCAATGCTCGAAAACGTCTCGCCGTTGTTGCGGAGATATCGGATTGCAACATCTTGTCGTCGCGTTACGTTTCGCGGTTTAGGACCGGGTGGACGCCCCTCAAAAATGGCGTTCTGTATTCCACGGGACGTCTTGCGCCCATGAAGCTCCTGTAATGAAGCCGAAGGGGACTCGACCACTGCGACGACAACTGTGGAAACGATTTGTCCAAGTAAGTCGAAGTCTTCCCCCGACGGCTCGGTGAACGGATCGCAGCCGCCATTCGATGCTTCCGGACGTAGAAGACGCCCGATATCGGGATAACAGATAATGGCTTTGTGACGCAGCGCATGCGCTACCGCACGGTATAGATCTGGACGGCCTGTGCTGATCCGGCCCTGATACGGCTTGTCGTTTCCGACGATCGCAACGAGCCTTCCGCCTGCCTCGCGAATTGCTCTGCGAGCCGCGCACTGCTGACGGAATAGACTTCCGTTTTTTATCTGCGACAGTTCTGAAACACGAATACCCAGGACGACGTTTTTCGTCGGGCTTTGTCGAAGTGCTTCTGGTAGATGCAGGATGCGGCTCCGAAAGAACGGAGCGGCCCCGTTTATAATAGGCATGTCACTTTCCCCTATTGCGGCCTGCGATCGATCGGTCCCGTCAAGAACTTGGATCGCAGGCCGTGTTAATCGCATCAAACGGCCTTCGTCAGGGCTGAAGACTCAAACACTCGATCGACGCGCGCGAGTAACTCGTCGCTAACTCTTGGCGGTAAGTTTGTGGCGCGTTCGGTAGATCGAGCGCTACATGGGAAAAATTTCCGGACCTCTCTTGGACCGGATCGATATTCAGATCGAGGTGCCCGCCGTGGCGTTTAAGGAACTCTCGGCGACGACGCCCGGCATGAGCAGCGCCGAGATGCGGCAAGCGGTCGTGTCGGCCCGAGCGGTGCAGGCGCAGCGATTGGGTGCGGGGACGATGCGCTACAACGGCCAGCTGACGAATCGCCAAATTCGGACCCATTGCAAGCTCGGGCACGATGCCTCGGTCTTGCTGCGTGGGTGCATGACCGAACTCGGCTTCTCGGCTCGGGCCCACGATAAAATTCTGCGGGTCGCAAGGACGATCGCCGACCTTGCCGGCAGCCGAGACATCGAAGTGGAGCATGTCGGCGAGGCGATCAACTACCGCCTGCTCGACCGCGAGCTCTGGAAATAGGGCCGAATCCGCGATGGTTCTCGGGTTCTTCCGGCTGAAAATGCCGCTTTCGACCGGTCAATCAGGCCGATTAAATGGGCCGACCGTTACGGTCGAAAATACCGGGAATAATCTTCCGCACGGCGTCCGAATAATCGGGCACGGGATCGAAGCTGGCCGAATGTGTATGTTTTGTCTAAAATGTTGACATCGCAAGACTTCGATCGGTAGACTATTTTTGATCGAGTGAAGTTCGGATAAGGATTTAGAACCGGTCGGCGGGCGATGTGGTAGAGCGGTTTGCAGCGCTGCCGGCATCGGTCTTTCGCCTTGCGGTTTGAGGTCGGTTCGTCGTGCTTGGCTCGTCTTGTTTAGATTTCATTGAATTTCGGATGATCGAATAGCGGATCGTCAGGTTTGGTCGCGTCGTCATTGGATCGGCGCTAACTCCTCACAACTTGTAAGAAGGCTTCGCCCAACATGTCTGCTGCAACGCCCCCGGCAAAAAATGCGTCGCCCGAAGCTCAACCGGAACCGGAAGCCGAAGAAGAAGAACTGATCGAAACAGGCCCTGGCTTAGGGCGCAACGTGGTGTGGGGCCTCGCTGCCGGCGGCAGCTCGATGGTCGTGCATCTCGCCCTGCTCTTGATGATGGGCCTGATGATGAGCGGCGCTCCGCCGCGCGAACCACCTAAGCTGATCGAAGCGAGCGTCGAGCCGGTGCGCGATCAGGAAGAGATCACGCAAAAGCTCGACTCGAAAATCGTGCCGTCGACGACGCTCAATGCCGCGTCGTCGGTCAGCTCCGCGGCTTCGGCTACGGCCGGCGTCTCGGGTGCGATTTCCTCCGCGGTCGCCGCGCCGAAGCTCAACACGACCGTCGTCAATCGCCCGACTTCGGTGCGCGTCGACGTCGGTGCCGTGAACGTGTTCACGCAGTCGGGAAGCACGTTCGCGTCGGCAGTGCCCGAAGGAACGCTCGGCGATGGACTCGCGACCGCCGAAGGCTACGGCGACGCGATGGATCGGATGACGCAAGAAGTCTTGAACATGCTTGCCAAGCGTAAAGTCATGCTCGTGTGGTTGATGGATCAGTCGGAAAGTATGCAAGACGATCGCGAAGAAGTGACGACGCGTATCGAACGGGTCTATCAAGAGCTCGGCCTCTCGGCCGCCGCGAAAGACGACGCCTTGCTGACCGGCGTTATCAGTTACGGAGCGAGCACGCTCAACCACACGCCGCAAGCGACCTACAAGCCGCAAGAGATCATGGCCGCCATTAAGTCGGTGCCGAACGATCCGTCGGGCTTCGAAATGCAAAGCCAAGCGTTCATGTTCGGGATCAACAGCTTCCAAAAGATTGCGCAGGCCGGCAATCGCCAAATGGCGATGATTATGGTGACCGACGAAAGCGGCGACATGGCGAGCAACATCTCGCAACTCGAGCAAGCGATCGCGATGGTCAAGGCTGCGAACTGCAAAGTCTACATCCTCGGCCGCGAAGCGATCTTCGGTTATCCCTACGCTCACATGCGTTGGACGGACCCGGCCACGAAGACCTCGCACTGGCTTCGTATCGATCGTGGTCCGGAAACTCCGCAACCGGAACAACTCCAAATCAACGGGTTCCACCGCCGCAACGATGCGTTTCCGAGCGGCTTCGGACCTTACGAACAATCTCGTATCGCCCGGCAAACCGGCGGTATCTTCTTCATGCTGCCGAGCCCTGAAGTCAACCTTCACGGTCGCGACACGCGTGCTTACGACTCCGACGCGATGCGGCCTTACCTGCCGGACTTGAGCCCGCGGAACGACTATATGTCGGAACGCGATAAGAATCCTTTGCGGCAAATGGTCTTCCAAGTGATTCAAGACTTGAACCCGTACCAAGCGGGGAGCAAAGGCTCTCGCGTGGAAATCAGCACCGGCCCCTTCTCGATCGATCGCTCGGTGTTCGCTCAGCAAACGACGGCCGAGATGAAGAAGGCTCAAGACTTGATCATGTATCTGCAAGAAGCGCAGAAGGGGTTGGAGTCGGTGGCGTCGTATCGTGCTCGCGAAAAGAGCCCGCGCTGGCGTGCCAACTACGACTTGATCTACGCTCAGGTAATCTCCTACCAAGCACGGTTGCTGGAGTATGGCTGGTATATGGGTGAGTTCCAGAAGACCCCGAAAGCGATCAAGAACATATTGGGCGAAGCTCGTCCGACCAACCGTTGGGGCATGTCCGTCGTCAAGCGGTTGCTGAAGCCGGACGTGACCCAAGCGCAACGTGACAAGGCCGACGGCCTGTTCCGCGAAATTCAAAAGGAATACGCCGGAACGCCGTGGGGCGAGCGTGCGAAAGACGAAATCAATCGCGGCTACGGCGTCGAATTGCATGAAGGGCACGAAGACCCTCGCAACCTCGCTGGTCGAGGCATTAAGCTTCCGAACTTCTAATTCGAAGTCCGGCTGATTCAAAGCCGGCTCCTGATTCGAGCTCTATACACAGGCTGTCCGACTCCAAGTCGGACAGCCTGTTTTTTTGCCTTCGATTACCCCCTTCCGTTCCGTCGCACGGCAACCGAGCAATCATGGTCCGCCACGAAAGCGCAACGCGGGCGACGACCTATCTCGCGCGGCGGATATTGCCGATCGAAGGCCCGCCGCTGGAGCAGGGATACCTGACGGTCGTCGGCGAGCGGATCGCCGCGCTCGGCCCGAAGCAGGACGTCGGCGCGCGGGCCGACCACGGCCGCACGATCGATCTCGGCGACGTCACGTTGCTCCCCGGCTTCGTCAACGCGCACACGCATCTCGAGTTCGGCGATCTACTTCAGCCGCTCGGCCGAGCGGGCATGAGGTTTCCGGATTGGATTCGCGAAGTCTTAAAGTATCGTCGCACGGTCGAGTTCGATCCGGTGCGCGCGCTTCACACGGGCCTGCGCGAAGCCACCCGATTCGGCACGACCCTCATCGGCGACATCGCCTCGTCGGCCCCCGATACGTTGTTCGACGCTACGCCGCCCGATGCCGCGGTTGTTTCGTTCGTGGAGTTGATCGGCCTCGGCGAGTCGCGGTCGGCAGGGCAACAGGCTCGGCTCGACGAATTTCTCGCACGAGCCGACGTCCCGAATTCGCTCCGGGGAATCAGCCCTCATGCGCCGTATACGGTGCGGCCTGCGTTGATCGAAGCCGCCCTGGCGCGCTCGCGGGAGCAGCGCGTGCCGACGGCGATGCACTTGGCCGAGTCGCGCGAAGAGCTGCAGCTTTTGCATTCCGGCACGGGCCCGTTCTGCGAGCTCTTGCGCGAGCTCGGCGCATGGGACCCCACGGCGATTCCCCTCGGCACCGTGCCGCTCGACTACTTGCGCACGCTCAGCCGGGCTCATCGGGCGCTCGTCGTCCACGGCAACTATCTCGCGCCCGACGAGATCGAGTTTCTCGCAGCGCACGCCGACCGCATGACGGTCGTCTACTGCCCTCGAACGCATGCGTATTTCGGCCACGAACCGCATCCGCTGCCGCAGCTGCTCGCGGCCGGCGCGGCAGTCGCGCTCGGCACCGACGGCCGCTGCACGAACCCCGACCTAAACTTGCTCGCAGAAATGCGCACCGTGGCCCGAGCGTTTCCGCAACTCGCTCCCGAACGCATCGTGCGGCTCGGCACGCTCGACGGCGCCCAAGCTCTCGGCCTACATCAAGAAGCCGGCTCGTTGCGGCCGGGAAAGCTCGCCGACTTCATCGCCGTCGCAGCACCGAGCGAGATCGACGATCCGTTCGCGACGCTTTTAAGCGACGAGTCGCAAGTCGTCGGCACGTGGAAGCGCGGGCGAGAGGTATGGCGCGCGACTACGGCACCGTAACCGTCCTGCGATGAAACCACCGGCACGGACGGACACGTGATCATCGACGCCGTGCATTTGCTCCCGGCGAAATAGGCGTAGTTCGCGGCATGTATTTCAGTGCAGCCATGCGCTCACATCGAGCGACGATGATGCAAAACGAACGAGGCAGGGGCGAATGCTAGTTGCGTCGCGGTGGAGAGTTGCCAAAATCATAAACGCGGGTGTAGCGCGAAATGCGGCTCGCAGCGTAGCGAAACCGATCCCTTAAGAAGTTCGTCAACACTTCTCCCTGACAGGAGTTTTCATCGTGAGTTCCAGTCCCGGTTCCAATCGTCGTACGTTTCTTAAAGCATCGGCCGCGACGACGCTTGCCGCGCCGACCATCGTGTCGCCGCGCATCTTCGCCAAGGGAGATACCCCGGCGCCGAGCGATCGGGTGGTCGTCGGTTCGATCGGCGTCGGCGATCTCGGTCGTCGGCATCACTTAAACAACAAGCTGATTCCGAATCCGCGCATTGAAGTCGCGGCCGTGTGCGACGTCGATCGCAACCATCGCGACCTCGCCGCCGCCGACGTTCTGTCGAAGACCGGCAAGACTCCGAGCGTTTACAAAGACTTCCGCGATCTTTGCGATCGGAAAGATATCGACGCGGTGCTGATCGCCGTGCCCGACCATTGGCACGCGCTCACTTCGCTCTATGCGATGGAAAGCGGCAAAGACGTTTATTGCGAGAAGCCGCTGACGTTGAACATCGAAGAAGGAAAGAAGATGGTCGAAGCCGCGCGCCGCTACGGCACGGTCTTTCAGACCGGCAGCCAACAGCGTAGCGAAGGACCGTTTCGGCAAGCCGTCGAGCTGATTCGCAACAAGAAGATCGGCAAGGTAACGCGCGTCGACACGTATATCGGCGGCATCGATGCCGGCAAGTGGCAGAAGCCGACGACTCCGCCGCCGGAACTCGATTGGAACTTCTGGCTCGGGCCCGCTCCGTATGCCGAGTATTTTCCGAACCGCAATCATTATCAGTTCCGTTGGTTCAGCGACTACAGCGGCGGCAAGATGACCGATTGGGGAGCCCATCACAACGACATCACGCAATGGGCGCTCGACATGGACAAGAGCGGCCCGGTGAAGGTGCGGGCCGAGAAGGCGGCGTTCGCGCCGGAAGGTCCGCACGACGTCGCGCTGGAGTTCGATGTGGTCTACACGTACGCCGACGGCGTCGAACTGCATTGCCATAGCCAGGGCAAAAACGGCATCAATTTCACCGGCACCGACGGCTGGGTCTTCGTCAACCGGAGCGTCAAAGACTTCGACGCTCACGACCAGGCGCTCCTCACCTGGCAAGCGGGCGAAGCGGACGTTCGGCTGCCGCGCACCGAGTCCAAGCACCCACACCACGACAATTGGTTGAACTGCATCGTTTCGCGACAACGGCCGATCTGCGATGTCGAGATCGGTCATCGCTCGGCGACGATCTGCCACCTGGGAAACATCGCGATCCGCACCGGCCGAGACCTGCAATGGGATCCGGTCAAGGAAGAGTTCGTCGGCGACGATCAAGCCAATCAGTTGGTCGGGAAGCCGATGCGAGCGCCTTGGCACCTGTAAATGAAATCCCAATGACTAATGTCTAATGACTAAGGAAGCTCGAAGAACGAAGCTCGAATGGTATGCCGCAAGGATTATGACCTTCGTCATTCGTGCTTCGTCATTCTTTAGTCATTAAAAATTAGACATTAGTCATTCATAATCTTCCGAAGCAATTCGTAATAAATCAGCATTCAACGATAACCGTAAGGATTCAATAGCATGGCAACCGTAACTCAATTAGCGGCCGATCTTTGCTCCGGCGATCAGGTGAAGGCATATCAGGCACAGCAGTCGCTTGCGAAGCTTACCGGCGAGATCGGCGGCAGCGGAAAAGAAGCCGAACGCGCCGCGACTGCGAAAGAACTAGCTGCTGCGCTCGCGGCACTCAAGCCCGCGAAAGACGGCCGCGGCGAGCCCACCGAATCGTCGATCAACTCCGTCGTCGGGGCGACGGAAATCTGTCGGGCGTTGGCGTTCGTCGCCGGCGAAGCCGAAACGGCGATCCTCAAAGAATGCTTGAAGAACATCGACTTGCGCGAGCCGGCACGTTGGTGCTTGGCCCGCATGACTTGCCAAGGAGCGACCGATGCGCTCGTCGAAGCGCTGACGAATGCGACCGGCACGGAGTATCGCGTCGGCCTGATCAACGGACTCGGCCGCAAGTCGGGCTCGGCGGTTGTCGAAGCTTTGAAAACGGCCGTGAAGTCGAACGAGCCGGAAGTGCGCCTCGCCGCCGCGGAAGCGCTCGCCGAGCAACCGCAAGCCGATCTCGATGCCGTCATCGCGACGGTCGACTCGGGCTCATTGCAACGAAACGAAGCGCGCATCGCGCGGGCTCGCGTACGACTCGGCAACACGTTGCTCCGAGCAGGCGACAAGGCCGGCGCGAAGAAAGTCTTCACGTCGATCGCAGGCTCGTCGGCCGATGAGCCGCAAAAGAAAGCCGCCACGGCCGCGCTCGCGACGATCGGCTAGAAGCAACGGTTAGAACCAACTCAGACGAGGTCGTCGAACGATCGCCTGCGAAACATAGAGAGCGAGGCCCGCGCGTCGAGCCTCGCTCTTTTTTTCATGGATGAGGAACTTAAGGACGCGTAATCGGCCCGCCGACGCGCCGCTGTGCGAATAGCCAGTCGAGTAGCCCGAAGCTCGGTTCGTAAGCCGGTTGCCAGCTATGGTGCCCGACATCGGCGAGCTCCGTATATCGAGGCGAGCCACCGGCGGCGCGGATCGCCGCGATCATGTTGCGGCTTCGCTCGACCGGCACGATTTCGTCGCGCGCTCCATGCACGGCCCAGATCGGCAAGTCTTTCAACTCCGCTGCACCACCTTCGTAGCCTCCGCCGCAGATCGGCGCGGCGGCCGCGGTTTCACCGGCCGAGAACGAGGCCAGATACCAGCAGCCGAAGCCTCCCATCGAAATGCCGGTCAAGTAGATGCGAGCATCGTCGATCGGCTCGCTACGAAACACATCGTAGCAGGCCGCTTTCAACATCCGCAGCGCCGTGCCCGACGTAGCCACCGGGCGCGACTCGAGCTCATCATACGGCACTTCGATCCATTGCCGACCGATCGGGCATTGCGGCGCCACGACGAAGCAAGGATACCGTTCGCGATTCTCCGGACGGGCAAGGATCTCTGGGAGATACTTCAACTGCATCTCGTTGTCGTCGCCGCGCTCGCCGCCGCCGTGCATAAAGATGACGAGCGGATACGTTTCGCCCGGCACGATACGTTCGGGCCTCATCAGCCGGTAGCGAACCGCGTCGAGTCCGGGGAGCGCGTGCCCTTCGGCAGGCGCGGAGCGCTCGGCGAAATGCAGCAGTGCGTCGGCCGATGGTTTCGTCATGCTCGTCGTCGCTCGGCAGGTTAGGCGCCGATCGGAGCGTCGCTATCGAACACGCGCACGAGCTTCCAGTTCGGCTTGTTCTCGGCGATGAACTCGAGATGGCGCGGAGCGACTTGATAGGCATCGTGCGCCGCGCGGTCTTTGAAGATGACGTTGAGCGCGACGTCGTAGCCGTGGTCGTTCACCGGACGATTGTATTCCGCGGCCAACGTGCCGACGGCGTAGAACACGGTGCCGGGATGATCGGTGAGATATTTATTGCAAGCATCGGTCAAGGTCTTGCGAGCGGCGGCGGAATTGTCGTGCAACGTGAAGTAAACGCTATGAACGAGCAACATGGCGAGCGAATTCCTCGGTAAAATCGGTTCAGTAAAATAAAGATTTACGAAGCGCGAGCGTGCGCACCGAGCGCCGCTAGGTTAAGTATTCTTCGGCTCGCGCGCCAGGAGCTTCGTCGGCAAGCGTTCCGCGGCCGGACCGAGCAACGCTTCGATTTCTTGCACTTCGAGCGTTTCGGCGTCGGCGAGTTTGTTCGCCAGCAGATCGAGCTTCGGACGATATTCGATGAGCAACTTCTTGGCTTGATCGGCCGCCGTATGCAGGATGCGGGCCGTTTCCTCATCGATCACTTGGGCTGTGTGCTCGCTGAATTCGCGCGGCTCCGACATTTCGCGGCCGAGAAACGGATGTTCCTCGCCGATGCGAAACGCGACCGGCCCGAGTCGCTCGCTCATGCCCCAGTGGGCGACCATGCGGCGCGCGAGCTGCGTCGAACGCTTCAAATCGTTCTCGGCTCCGACACTGTATTCGTCGTAGATCAGCTTCTCGGCCGCGCGGCCTCCCATGAGGCAGACCAAGCGCGCGTGCAGCTCGCTTTCGCTGTAGCTTAATTTGTCTTCTTCCGGAAGAAGCTGAGTGACTCCCATCGCGCGACCCCGGGGAATGATAGTTACTTTATGAACCCGATCGTTGCCGGGCAGGATCCAGGCGAGCAGAGTGTGTCCCGCTTCGTGATACGCGGTCATGTGCTTTTCGTGGTCGCTGAGCACTTCTTCGCGCCGCACGCCCATCAACATTTTATCGCGGGCATACTCGAAGTCGTTCATGTCGACTTTGTCTTTATCGCGGCGCGTCGCCCAAATGGCGGCTTCGTTGACGAGGTTTCGGATATCGGCGCCCGTCAGGCCGACGGTGCCGGCCGCGAGCCGTTCGATGTCGACGTCGTCGGCCAGCGGCACGTCGCGCGTGTGGACTTTGAAGATCGCGATCCGACCTTTCATCGCCGGCCTGTCGACGGTGACGCGGCGATCGAAACGGCCCGGCCTCAGCAGCGCCGCGTCGAGCACGTCGGAGCGGTTCGTCGCCGCGAGCACGATCACGGATTCGTTCGGGCTGAAGCCGTCCATCTCGCTGAGAATCTGATTCAGCGTTTGCTCGCGTTCGTCTTGTCCGCCGCCGATCCCTGCGCCGCGCACCCGACCGACCGCATCGATTTCGTCGATGAAAAGAATGCAGGGCGAAGCTTCTTTGGCCGTGCGGAACATATCGCGGACGCGGCCCGCGCCGACGCCGACGAACATTTGAATGAACTCGGAACCGTTGATCGAGAAGAACGGCACGCCCGCTTCGCCGGCAACCGCTTTCGCGAGCAATGTTTTTCCGGTTCCCGGCGGACCTTCGAGTAGCACGCCCTTGGGAATGCGACCGCCGAGCCGCTGAAACTTTTGCGGGTTCTTCAAGAAGTCGACGATCTCGGTCAACTCGTTTTTCACACCCTCGAGCCCGGCGACATCGGAGAAGGTGACTCGCTTGCCGCTGGTGTCGTAGCGCTTGGCGGGGCTTTTGCTGAAGCTACTGAGAATGCCGCCTCCCATGAATTGATCGCGAGCGCGACGAAACATGATGTACATGCCGCCGATCAAGACCAAGGAGATTGCGAGATAAAACATCATCGCCACGCCGGCGCTGTCGGTGAGGCGATCGGCTTTGTAGTGTTCGCCGAGTTTTTGGCGCAGCAGAAGATCGACCCTCTCTCCCGCCAGCGGACTCAGCACGACGCTGAACTCCTTGCTCATCATCTCGGGCTTGGCATCCCCTTGCGCGATCGGCACTCGCGGCGTTAAGAAGCGATCGAGCGACGACTCGATGAAGTAGTTGGCGCCGAGCTTGGCGACTAGTTTATCTTCCAACTCTTTCCCGGCATTGGCACTCAACAGCACGCGAAAATCGAGCGCAAAATCGGCTGCTGCGGCGCTCGCGGCGACCGAGCCGGTCGCAGTCGGCGTGGCTGAAGGAGTCGGCGCGGCGGTGGAAGTCGGCGAAGGAGTCGCGGTCGGCGCAGGCGCGGCGGTCGGCGAACGTGTTTCTCCGACAGCGCGCTTGAACCGGCCGACGAGCTCGTGGCCGTCGGAATGGGCTTCGGCGATGTTGTCGGCATCGAGCTGCGCGAGAAACAGCCCGTAGGAGATCGTGCGGATCGTGTGCGGTTGCGTCTTCGTCGGCACGGGAACTTGCGGCGCCTCGACGAAGCGGCCCGAGACTTCCAGGCCGTCGATACGGGCTTCCGCGACATTGCCGGCTTCCAGTTGCTCCATGAAGAAGCCGTAGTTGATCGAAGTCCGTGCGCGGATCCGATCGACCACGTAAAAGACCGAAATGATCAACAGCATCATCACGACGAGCAACGCCGGGTTGCTCAGGAGCGACCGCGACGGCGGGAGTTTCTTCGGTTCCGGCTTCGGGCCGGAGGCGTTGGGATCCATCGACACGCAACTTCCCTCCAAACGGGATTCTTTCGCGGCGGACAAACATTCAAGATAGGGGAATAAGGCCGATAATTCCAGCGGCAGCGTGTGAAAGATGCGGCGAAACGATCAGGTTCTTCGCTCCGTTGCGCAGGGCTTACCGCAACTTGACTTCCGGCCCAACGCCGTCGACACTAACGAAACGCCATATCGTCTGCACTTCTTGCTAGAGCTTCCAGCATGCCGATTCCGGTTGTTTGTCCGGGCTGCAAGGCCGCTTTCAACGTCAGCGATAAATTCGCGGGCAAGCAAGGTCCGTGTCCGAAATGCAAGACGCTGATCGCGATCCCCAAGCTCGACGCTGCGCAACCGAAAGAAGAAATCAAGATCCATGCGCCCGAAGAGGCGCAAGGTGGTCCGAAAGGAGCTTCCGGCCGTCCGGTTCTTAAGCCGATCGAACGTCGCGACGCGCGCTTAAGCCCCGTCGTTGCCGGCGGAATCGGTGTGGCGATCATTGCGTTGTTCGTGCTCGCGTGGTTCGGCAGCGCGATGGTGATGCGGCCGTTCCCGCTCATGCTCGAGCAGCAGCGTATTCCGGAAGTCAAGTCGGCCTACGACCGTGCGATTTACGTCGCCTATGCGATTCGCGCAGTAGCGCTCTTGGTCATCGGTTTCCCGATCGTCTTAGCCGGCTATTTGATCTTGCGCGATGACGAACTCGAACCGTTTCGCGGTCGCGCGCTTTGGTCGCGGATCGGCGTTTGCCTTTCGGTTTATCTGTTGCTGTGGTTAATCTATGCGCTGATTCCATTCGACTATACCTCGTCGTGGTATGTGTGGATCGTCATCGGCCCGCCGTTTCTGATCGCCGGCTTTACGGCCGCTTATTATTCGTTCGACTTCGACCCAACCTCGGCAGTCGTACATATCTTGTTTTTCATCGTCGTCACGTTGTTGCTCGGCATGACCGCAGGCCTGACGATGCCTTGGAGCGACGAAATCAAGACGCTTCCGGCTCGCTACGTCGAGACGGTCGGCGAGATTCCGCTCTACGACGGTTCGAATCGGCCGATGAACGATGCGGCGCGCAAGATCGAAGCGGAAAAGCACAAGAAGCCCGCCGCGTCGTCGACGAGACCTGCCGCGGCACCGAAGCCGGCGACCGCACCATGACGGCTTTGCGATCGGCAGGTGCTCGACGATGACCTCGCTTAGAAACATTCCCGAGCTCGAAGCGCTCAACGCTCCGAGCGGCGTGATTCGGATTCCGCCCGAGATCGACATACCGCTCACGCCGCGACTGCGGCAGCTGATCGACACGCGCGAGTTTCGCCGTCTCGCCCACATCAGCCAGCTCGGGCTCGTTTCGCTCGTCTATCCCGCCGCGAACCATACGCGCTTCGAGCACTCGCTCGGCGTTTATCGCAATGCGCTGTTCTTTCTCAACCGGCTCGCGCACGATCCGCGCTTCGAGGCCGTGATCCGACCGGCCGATGCCGAACTGTTCTTGCTTGCGGCCCTCTTCCACGATCTTGGGCATTGGCCGTTCTGCCATCCGATCGAAGACATGAAGCTGGCCGAAGTGCCGCAGCATGAATTGTTCGCCAACAGCTTTCTGCTCGAAGGAGAGATCGCCGACACGGTACGCGACGAATGGGGCGTGAGCCCGCGCGATATCGTGTCGCTCCTGTCGGAGAAGCCGCGGACGACGAAGTCGCGTGTGCTCGCGAGCATGCTCTCGGGCCCGATCGATATCGACAAGATCGACTACTTGTTCCGCGATAGCCTGCACGCCGGCGTGCCGTATGGACGGAACTTCGATCAGAACCGGCTCATCGGTAGCTTGTGTTTGAACGAAGCCGGCGACGGTCTCGCGATCACCGAGAAAGGGAAGACCGCGGCCGAGATGATGGTCTTCTCACGCTATGTGATGTTCAGCGAAGTCTACTGGCACCATGCCGTTCGTTCGGCGACGGCGATGCTGCAACGCGCCTTCTACTTGCTCTATCGCACGCTCGATCTCGACGCGGTTTTTCGGCTCACGGAGAACGCATGGATCGTCGAAATCATGCGGCAAGCGGAAGGGCATCCGGCGCGTGAGCTCCTGGAAGGATTGTTCGGCACGACACGTCGCCTCTACAAGCAAGTCGGGCAATATAGCTTCTTCGAGCATCAAGAGACTTATCAGCAGCTTGCGAGAAAGCCTTACACTTGGCTCGCGACGTTGGCCGAGCAGTTCGCCACGGTCGCCGGCTCGGCACTCGGGCGGATCGTTGCGCCGCATGAGATTCTCTTCGATGCGCCGCCGATGCAGTGCGAGATTCAGTTCGATGTCGACGTGTTTTATCCGAAAGAAAATCGCTATCGCTCGCTGAGCGATGTGTCGCCCGTTTGCCGCGCGCTGGCCGAACGCCAGTTCGACGACTACGTCAAACGGGTTCGCCTCTTCGTGCATCCGCGCCTGGCGGACGATCTTCGTTCTTCATCGAACCTCGCCGAGCTCATCGCGCAAGCGGTGCGACGAACCGAGTGAGTCGTTGCGATTTACGTTTGCGATCGCAACCGGCTTTCGATCCAGTCGGCCGCATCGCAAAGATCGTCGGCCGTGAAATCGGCGCGGCATTTTCCGGCTCGCTCCGTCGCCAGTCCGTGACCGGTGCGCACGAGAACCGTCGTCGCTCCGACCGCTTGCCCTAGCTCGACGTCGGCGCATTTATCGCCGATGACGAACGCCGCACGAAGATCGATCGCGTGCTCGCGCGCGGCAAGATCGGCCATGCCCGTTCGCGGTTTCCGACATTCGCACCCGTGTTCATCGGTATGCGGACAATGGTAGATCGCCTCGAGCGCGATGTTCTCCGCCGTGAGTAGTTCTCGCAGTCGCGCGTGCATCGCGGCGAGCGCAGTTTCGTCGAAGTAGCCGCGCCCCAGGCCCGATTGATTGGTGACGATGATGAAGCGAAAGCCGAGCCGAGCCATGCGGCGCAAGCCTTCAGCGGCGTTCGGCAAAAGCTCGACGCCGTCGGCGTCGGCAAGAAAGTGACGGTCGACGATGATCGTGCCGTCGCGGTCGAGCAAGATGTAGCGAGTTCGTTCCATGACTGCATTAGATACCGCGCGGAAGGTGGATTCGCCAAGATGCCCTAGTCGGTCGAAAGGGGATTTGCCACAATTCGCTCATGACGACGACTATCGAAACTCCGAAAATCCTGCTCATCGGTTCGCAAGGACAACTCGGCTGGGAGTTGCGCCGCAGCTTGCGTCCGCTGGGCAAAGTGATTTGCGCCGCGCGGCGCGGCGATGCAAACACGCTCGCGGTCGACCTGGCCGATCCCGACTCGCTGCGCGCGTTGATTCGCGATACGGCGCCGCGCTTGATCGTGAATGCCGCGGTCTATTCGCAAGTCGATCAAGCGGAGAAAGAGCCCGAGCTTGCACGCGCGGTGAATGCGATTGCGCCGGGAGTGATCCAAGCGGAAGCGAACCGCCTCGGTGCCGCGGTCGTGCATTATTCGACCGACTATGTGTTCGACGGCACCGGTACGCGTCCGTGGGAAGAGACCGATCCGACGAACCCACCGAATACCTACGGCCGGAGCAAGCGCGAAGGCGAGTCGGCGGTCGAAGCGGAAGGAGGCGCGTATGCCGTGCTGCGCACCTCTTGGGTCTACGGAATTCACGGCGTTAATTTCGTGAAGAAGATTTTGAAGTTGGCGAGCGAGCGACCGACGCTGCGCATCGTCGACGATCAGATCGGCGCACCGACTTCCGCACGTATGCTGGCCGATGTGTCGGCGCAAATGCTGGCCTGCGCGCAAGGGAACTTCGCCGCGCTGCTGCGCGAGCGCGGCGAGATATTTCATGTCTGTTGCGGAGGCGAAACGAGTTGGTGCGGCTTTACGAAGACGATCGTCGAGCGAGCGCGACTTTTGGGAATGACGTTGAAAGTCGAAGCGATCGAGCCGATCACATCGAAAGAATTTCCGACACCCGCCGCGCGGCCGTTGAATTCCCGATTGTCGTGCGCTCGATTGCAGCGAGAATACCGGCTCACGCCGCCGACCTGGCAAGAGGCGCTCGACGACACGCTGCCGCTGTTGCTCAAATGGGAATTCGGCGTTTGATCGGCTCCGCCGGCGATCGAGCGTAAGCCTCGGCGACGAACTTTTCGGGATGCGAGTTTCGACATGCGAATCGTAGGACGACTGAACGACGAACGGCAAGCGACGACGTTCGTCGACTACTTGCTGACGCTCGGCGTCGGCGCGAAGTCGGAAAAGAGCGATCGCTCGGCCGATGATATTCATTGGGATCTCTGGGTCTTCGATGAAGATCAACTCGCGCTCGCGAAAGAATCGCTGAAATCGTTCGAGACCGATCCGGATGCCGATCGATTCAAATCGGCATCGAAGGAGGCCGATCGGCTTCGTCGTGAAACGGCTCAGCAGGAACTCGCCCTGCGCCGCAAGCAACAAAGCCTCGTGCGGCGCGTTTATCCGAACTCGTCGGGCCGGCGACCGGTGACGATGACGTTGTTGGTGGCAAGCTGCCTCACGTTTCTGTTGACCGACGGCGGCAACTCCGAAGCGACGAGGCCACTCGTAGCTCGCCTGAGCATCAGCGCGGCTCCGCAACTGCGCGACGTTTCCGGTGAGCGCGTGATCCGGCTACCGGAGCTGAAGCAAGGGCAATGGTGGCGGGTCATCTCGCCGATCTTTCTGCATTTCGGTTGGATGCATATCCTCTTGAACATGATGTGGTTGATGGATTTCGGGGCGCAGGTCGAAGTGTTGCGTGGATCGCGCAAGATGCTGTTGTTCACGCTCGTCTTCGCGATGGGCGGCAATCTCTCGCAGTATTATTTCGTCGGCCCGAGCTTCGGCGGCATGTCGGGCGTGGTCTATGGATTGTTCGGCTACATCTGGATGAAGTCGTGGTACGAACCGTCGTCCGGTTTTTTTCTGCAGCCGTTCACCGTCATTCTTCTAATGACCTGGTTTCTGCTCGGCCTGTTCGACGTCGTCGGTGCGACCGCCAATTTATGCCACGGGGTCGGCTTGTTGCTCGGCGTCGTCTTCGGATACGCACCGACTTTGCTTCGTTCGATTCGGAAGTCCAGCTAAGCTGTTTCTTTCATCGCGTCAATCGATCTGCGCATGACGATGCAGGGGAGCCGCCGTAATCGCGTCGTCGATTTCGATCGAGGCTTCGTCGGCCGAGGGTTGATCGTCGGAGCTCCCGGCTTCTTGAGCTTTCGATTTCGAGTTCGCGGCGATATCAGGCACGGTGGTTTCGAGGATCATGATTTTTTGCCAAATGTTGCGCGAAAGATCGGTCGTTAGGTTCGTGAGCCGGTCGACCGCTTCGATCGCCACTTCATCGGGAAACTCTTGAACGTAGAGGGCACCGGTCTTGCTCGTAAGCGAAAGGAGCTCGCTGCAATAATCGAGATACCGGCCCAACTCGAACGGGGTCATCGAGCGCTTCGGCGACGAGGCGGTGCGGCTCCCCTTTCGCGTAATCCGCTCCGGGTCTTTCGTAAGCTGGTGCATGTCGATGATGTGCGCGAGCGAACGGAGCTCGCGAACGGCGTCGAGCGCGCGAGCACGCTTCATACGCAACTCGAGCGAAAACAAAAACACGATCGCCGCGCCGATGAACACCGCGCTACCGAGCGAGGCCTCGACCGATTGCACGAAATGCTCCAACTGGAACACCTCGTCGTTCATCCGAATGAATTTCGCCCCTTGCCAGATCAGCCAGGCGACGAGCACGGCAATCAGCAGAATGCCGAACCGCAAACCGATGTTCGGCCGGCGAATGCGCTGTGCCCGGATCACCGACTCTTCCGAAATGCGATGCAGCTCGCAGGCGACTTGGTAGAGGCCCGAGGCGGGGAAGCGTTCTTGAATGCGCCGCCGGAGAACATCGATCGTCTCGACGATTTCCGATGGCCGCAGATTACGGTAGCTGGCCGGATTCTCGACTTTCGTCATCGAAATCTTTCGCTTTCGAGAAGCAGTGGTCGATGCCTGCGTATGGGAAACGGCCCGTAGCACCCGACGGAAGCCATGGCTCGCCGCTCATGGTAGCCGAGCCGCCGGGCGTAGCCAACCGACGCAATTAGGCCGCCGAACGGCGTTCACGATTCTATTCGAGATGTGTATAATGAACTTGTTACGCAAACCGGCCCAATCGCCGTCTCGCCTGAGACGCATAAGCCCATGTCGTACGCGAAAATGCGCCAGCAGCTTGCCGAGCAAGCCGCGCGGCTGATGTTTGAGAATCAAATCTCCTTTCAGAAAGCGACGCAGCAGGCGGTGCAGCGCGTCGCCGGCGGCTACGTCGCTCGCAAGGCTCTGCCGACGCAGCGCGAGATTCGCGCCGAGATCGCGCGGCTCGCTTGGATGAGCGGGCAGAACGACGATCGGCTGCTCGAACCGCCGGAGCCCGACGATCCGTTCGTGGTCTTCGCCGCGTTGCTCGCGCCGTTGGAACAAGTCCGGCGTCGAGGACGCAACGGCGTCTTCGAAGACTACCTGTCGCATAGCCTGCGGGTATTCGATCTGGCTTGCGACGAGCTCCCCTACGACGAAGAATTTCTCACCGCCGCGCTCTTGCACGAAGTCGGGCGCGGGCTCGATCCTCAATCTCCCGCGCTTGCCGGCCTGGATGCGCTCGGAGAAATGATTACTCCACGCACGGCATGGTTGATCGAAAACCTAGACGCGGCCAATGCCTCCGTAGAAGGAACGCTCGGCCGGCGCTCGCTGCGCAGGCTGGCGGAATCGGAATGGTTCGAAGACTTGCTGCAGCTCGCGGATTGCGACCGGCGCGGCAGTTCGCTGGGTGTTCCGACCTCGGATTTAGAGTCGGCCTTGGAATATCTGCGTGAGATGAATGCCGAGGACGAAGCCGATTCCGATGCCGACCGATAGCATCGGACCCTCCGGATTTATTCCTGAAATGCCGTGGTTCGTCTCACGCTCGGGGTCTGTTTCAGGTTATAATCGGAACCATGCGCGGCCCGGGATGAGCCGCGCGCAGCGGCGCAAGCGTCGCTGGCCGTCGGATTTTAATGAGGGAGTTCTGAATTGATCGAGTTGCACGCCACCGCCCAAGATTATCGCAAAGCTTTGCCTGCCATTCGCGACCTCCGCTCCACGAGCTCCACGACCTGGACCTTGTGGGTCAATTTATTGCGCAGCCAATACGCGAGCCCGGAACATTCCATCGGTCTCGCGGCTTTGGCCGAAGCAGCCAAGCTGACCTCCGGCAACATCGCCGGCCTGCGCTATGCCGCCCTGGGCGAAGCCATCGCGAAGCAACTCGGTTACGTTCCCCCGAATAAGACGCAAGGGGACAAGAAGCCGATGTGGTGGACGACCCTTTCGACCGCGCTGCATTCCGACGACAAAGACCCGACCTTCCGCCTCACCATGCGCCCGGAGCTGGTCGAAGCGATCGAGTTGATGGGTTGGGTCAAGGCCCAACCGGCACCGCAAGCTTAGTCACCTCAACTTCGATAGCCCCTCCGCCGGCAATCTTGCTTGCTAGCTTATGAGCGACTCGCATTCATTTCTCGCGCGCGACGCGCAGGGCAATCCGTATCGTCTGACGATGCATCGCGAGATGATCGGTGCGTCGTCGAGGAGTGAAGACCACATGCCGTCGAAGATGTCGATTCCGGTGGACATCATCGGTCCGCGCGGAGAATGGGTGAGCCTGGTTCATCCCGGGCGCTACTTGATGCAGCCGATCGAAAAAGGTCGAGCGGCGATCGAACTATTCGCCGACGACCCGATGGCTCTTTGAAGCGCCGCTCACGATCGGGCCGGAAGGTCTCGGCTGCCGGAATCGGGTTCGGTATAATCTCGCCCGACCGTTCGCCTTCTCCGGCCTTCGAGGGCCGCTCTGCAACTGGGCCCGCATGTGAGCGATCTTTTTCAAATTCTGCTGACGGCGCTGCATCTCACTTCGGTCAACGCGGCGTTCGGCGGCCCGATCTTGGCCTTCTGGCTCGATCTGCGACGCACCCGCCGCGGAGACGCCGTGGCCGATGCCTTGGGCCGGCGCTTGCTGCGCGTGTCGTTGCATGGGCTCTACGCCGGCGCGGCGCTCGGGGCCA
>JAIOPP010000166.1 GCA_021413845.1 Planctomycetia bacterium
GTTCGACGATTACGCCGGTCGGGGCAAACCGGCGCATACGCAAGACATGACCATCGCGAAGACGATGACCGCGACCGACTTGAAGTTCGAGTTTCCGAAGAACCTGACGCCCGAGCAAAAGGCTGCCTGGGACGCCGCTTATAACGCCGAAAACGAGGCGTTTCGCAGAGCCGACCCGAAAGGGGCCGACCTCGTCCGTTGGCGATATCAGCGCTACATCAAAGACTATCTCCGCTGCATCGATGCGGTCGATGAGAACATCGGCCGAGTGCTCGACTACCTCGACGCGGAAGGTTTGCGCGACAACACGATCGTCGTGTATGCCTCGGATCAAGGTTTCTATCTCGGCGAACACGGTTGGTTCGACAAGCGCTGGATCTACGAGCAATCGGTGAAGACGCCGCTGTTGGTCCGTTGGCCGGGAACGGTGAAGCCGGGCACGACGAGCGATGCGATGGTCGCGAACGTCGACTTCGCGCAGACGTTGCTCGAAGCCGCCGGCGTGGCTGCGCCGGCCGAGATGCAAGGCCGCAGCATCGTGCCGGTGCTCGCCGGCAAGACGCCGCCCGATTGGCGCCGCAGCTTCTATTACCACTACTATGAATATCCGGGCCCACACTCCGTGCGCCGACATTACGGCATCGTGGAGCGGCGCTACAAGCTCGTTCATTTCTACGAGCCGGAGATCGCGGAGTGGGAAATGTACGACCTCGAAGCCGATCCGAAAGAGCTGCGCAGCGTGCACGCCGATCCGAATTATGTGCAAGAGCGACAGCGACTCGAAAAGGAACTCGCGCGCTTAAGGGCCGAGTTGCAAGTGCCGGCGAACGATCCGCCGGAGACGATGCGCGCGGCTAAGTGATGTTTGCTGCCACTTTCGCTAGAGCGATTCGCTAGATCGCTATTTGGGATAAGGCCAAAAGCCGCCGTGTTCTTCGATTGCCTCAGTGACGTCGGCTTGCAGTTGAAATCGGCGGCGTCGAACCCACCACAACCAACCGCGTTGGTTAAAAATGACGATTCGACGTATGCCCGGGAGTGGTTCGATCGATGGCCACGCGAGGCACTGCGTTTCCCTACCGCGACGACAAGTGACTTGGACGACCGTTCCACCGGTCCCCGAATCATTCGGCTTAATAGTTACGGAAACGTCGAACCCTTTTTCGCGTAGATGATCGGGCAGCGACTCGATCGCTCCAACTGGAATGTCTCGAATATCAACGCCCATCGAACATATCCTCGTGAGCGGATAAAGATGTTGTCGCTACACCTGTGACGTGCTCTGCGACAATTGGCAGTTGTTAAATGACTCTTGCTTGCATCATAAAGGGCGCGTTGCCCAATCGGGTGCGGGCTTTGGATCGGGCTTCAGGCTTGAAAAATCGGCGATGACGGTTTCGTTGCCCTTCTTCCGTCGGAACAAAGCATCCCCTTTGCAATAGATGATGTTGCCGGCTTGATCGTGGCCTGACCAGTCGGCTTCAGCAACGATTTCCGGAGCGGGCCGTGGTTCCGGGGGGCCATCAGCAAGCTGAAGTCCCGTAAATGGGAAATCGGGATGTGTTCCTTCGCGCGAGACGCCCCAAAGTGTTCGTGGCGCGCTGAACTGTCCTCCACCGCCATAGGTAGTGCCTTGCGGCCAAAGTATCAGAGCGTGAAGCCAGGGCGGGCGGCTAACGGCAGTCCATGCGTGCGTAAAGTCAGTACTTCCGCGACTGCCTTGATGCACGAAGTAAACAAATAGTTTCCCGTCCGGTGACAGATCACATTTGTTTTCGTAGATTCGGCCCTTGATCCAAGCTCCGTTCGTGAAATGGTCGCGGCGAGTATCCCAGAGGATGACGTGATACCAACGAGCCGGTCCGCGCCGGAGAATAACGGCGACCGGTTCATCGCGTGCCGGAATAACGAAGAGGCGTGACACAGGATTCAACTTATCGTTAGGCGGGTCGGCCTATCACGCACAGAATGCATGTGCGCCTAAGTGTGAAGATAACAAACGATTGGCGGTTTTGCGCTAAGGTACGACATGCGGCTACGGCACGTGGAACGTGCCTGCAACATTAGCGCAGCGTCCGAATCTTTACCAAGTGCGAGAGGAGCAGTCGGCGGAGCTCAAGTGTTTCGGTCGTGAGTTCTTGATAGACCGCTTCGTCCATGTAGCCGAGATCGCGCGAGAGGAGCACGAGGTATTCCAATTGCCCGGTCGCGGCGATGGCGTTCTGCACATGGCTCGTCGGTTCTCGTTCCCCGGCGACGGCGACCCCTTCGACGAGCAACGACCCGATCGACGTGGCGCACTTGCGGATCGTCGCGGTCAGGTTGATCAGTTCTTCTTTCGGAAATCCGCGCGAGACCTCGTAAACTCGCACTACGAGCTTATGTGTCCGATCCCAGAACTTCATTTCACGAAAGCTTTTCACCGCACCACCTGCCGCAAGATTCTCCCTGCCGGGCCGGCGGAAAGGAGCCGACCTACGAAGCAATTATAGGGAGCGATTCGAGAAACGTCGGCGAATCGCAGGAAGTGGGCGAAATGCCATGCTGGCAGCGGCGAACAGGCCGTGCGGCGTAGGGCTTGCCGGAATATTCGTTACAGTCGGCATTTCGGGAACCATGGGCGAATCGCAATTCCGAGGCGAGCGGAGGCAGTCATGCCTCCGTTGATCCTGCCTAACGGCTTTCTTCCGGGATTCGAGCTTTTCTCCGCTTCCAACGGCCGGTTCACACCGGCCGCTCGCCTCGGAAAGAATCCGCTGCGTCGCCGGAAAAAGTCGGGGCGGCGAACCGTATTGGTTCGCCGCCCCGAGCAATACATTCTTCGGTTCGACGATTGGTCGATGTTAGGTCGTCGCAGGTACTTCGTCGAGCAGCTTCGTCCAGCGCTTGGCGGTGCGGCGCTTCCAGGCACCTTGATGGTAGGCATAGCCGCAGACGAGCGGCATCGCGATCGTCGCTTCGCTGAACACCATCTGCTCGTACACGACGTCGACCTTGCCCCAGCTCGAGGCTTCCTTCAACGTCGAGCCCGAGAGAGCGCCATCGCGCGTGTCGGCCACGGTGATTTGAATCGCGTACTTGTGCATCGGAGCGTCGACGCCGAGGATCTCGGCCGCGACGACGATATCTTGCGCGAAGTTCTTCGGCACGCCGCCGCCGATCATCAGCAAGCCGGTATCCGGATTGCGGATCTTCAACTGCGTCAATTCATAGAAGTCTTTGGCGCTGTCGATGCTCACCTTCGGCTGGTCGCCGCGGGAGTGTTGATGGGCGACGAGCCCGAAGCCGGCCGAGCAATCGGAGAAGGCCGGGCAGAAGATCGGCACGTCGTTCTCGTAGGCCGCAGCGACGATCGAGTTCGGCGTCTTGCCGTTGTCTTTGAGATACACACCCATTTCGCGAATGAACTCGCGCGAGGAATGCGGTCGCGGCGGCAGCTCATCGGCGATCTGCTTCGTCACGTCGTCGCAGATGCGCAGCGCGTCTTCGTCGATGAACGTATCGTAGATCCGGTCGATGTGCAGGTCGCGCAGGATGTGGTCGTCGAGGCCCGACTTGTAGCGGTCGTCGGCGATGTAGTGTTCGTAGCCGAGGGCTTCGAAGAAATCTTGATCGACGATGTTCGCCCCGGTGCTGACGATCGCGTCCACCATGTTGTGGCGAACCATGTCGACGATGATCTGCTTGAGCCCGGCGCTGATGAGCGAGCCGGCCAAGCAGAGGATCACGCCGCATTCTTTGTCGTCGAGCATCCGGTGGTAGATCTCGGCGGCTCGGGCCAAGTCGCGGGACGAGAAGGCCATCTCGCGCATCTGTTCGACGATCGGCGTGACATCGACCTTGGTCATGTCGAAGTGCTTGATCGGGCGCGAAAGAAGTTCTTCGCGCGTCGGACGAACGGATTCACTCATCGTGCTGCTACCCTCGGAAAATTACGAAGCGAAAAAGAAAACGGCGTCGAAAATTCGACGCCATTATTTGTATCGCGAGGGGGGGCGAGAGTCGAGAGGCGGCGGCGTGTCGGAGAATGATAAATGCTAAGTGCTCAATGATAAATGGGAGAGAAATCCTCCGGCATTTATCACTTATCACTTAGCATTTATCGTTTCCGCAGGCTTTGTTCAGATTGCGTTAAGCCTTCAGCTGCTCATCGTGCCGCATGCCGCTCGGCGGTTGATCGGCGCGGTGGACATTTGCTAAGGCGGACTTCGCGCCGGCGTGTTGCTCGACGTCGTTGTCTTCCCATTCGATCGAAACGGCGCCGCTGAAGCCCGAGCGGTTGAGCTCGACGAACAGTTCTTCGACCGGCGCGGCGTCGCGGGCGGTGCCGGCGGTTACGAAGTTCCAGCCGTTATGTTTATCCCCCATCGGCTTGTGGCCGCCGAGGCGACCGTTGCGCGTGTAGCCGTCGATGACTTGCACACCTTTGATGTGCGCGCAGTGAATCCGGTCGCCGTAGGTGCGAATGAATTCGACGCCCGACACCCCTTGCCATTCCATGTGCGAGCAATCGAAGTTGAAGCCGACGGCCTTGGCGTAGCCGGCCTTATCGCAAGCGGCGAGGTAGTCGCCGGCGCTGGCGATGTCGCCCATTGCGCGCTCGCTCGGATGGCATTCGAGATCGTAGGTGGTGCCGTACTTCAGGCAGGCATCGAAGACCGGCTTGAACCGTTCGACCAACAGCTCGAGGCTCACCGCAAACACGTCCGGAATGTCGTATCCACCGAGCGACTTCGGCACCGGCGGGAAGAGGAACCAATGGCTCCAGCAATGCGCCGGCGAACCGACGAAGCCCGAGACCGGGACGGTGCGGTCTTGCAGTTTGCCGATGAAGTGGGCAAGGCGGACGGTGTTCACCAGCGCCGTCGCCGCTTGCTTCTGCGCGATTGCGCCGATTTCTTCCGGCACGTACAGCGGGTTCGTGCGCGGCGGGTTGTTCCCCTTCCCGCGCCAAGCCTTATACGCCTCGACGCTCTCTCCGCCGATGAACTGCAACGTCTTCGCGCTCGGTTCGTCGCCGAGCACCTGGCCTTGTAAGTGGGCCGCGAGCGAGAAGATCTGCAAGCCGCGCTTCTGGGCCTTGGCGACGCGCTCTTTCGCGTAGGCTTCCGCACCGGCGTCGTCGCCGCAGCGCCCGAGGTCGAGTTCCCAAGATGCTTCCTCCCAGCCGTCGAAGCCGGTCGACGCGATCCAGTCGAGCCACTGGTCTTCGGGCACATTGCCGAACTGCCCACGCACGAGCCCGATCTGATGGTGCGAATGCTTGCCCGCGCGATGCGATTTCGTCTGGTGGTGTCCCATGGGAGGCGATTACCTTTGTCGTGTTTGGCGTCGAATGATTTTCTTGCAGAAGTGCCGAGCGTCGTGCGGACGAGGCCGCCGCCCCGCTTGCGGGTTCGCGAGTCTCACGGAGCGCGCGCTCGAACCGCAGCGTCGCTGTTTTACCCGCCTGTAGGCGGTTTGCAAGTCGGCAGCCTTACGGCTGCACCGGAAACTGCTTTCTTACGAGCTTGGCGGCTTCATCGGCCGTGGCCTGAAGCTCCACATTGTCGATCACGTTATGCAGTTCCTTCACGTCTCGTTCGTGGTCGTAAAGTTCGCGGGCAATGACCTTACCGCTCGGCCATTCGCGCCATTCCGTGTAGCGCACCCGCTCCGTTCGGACACTGTAGCCCATCGCGTCGGGCGTCCCCTTTTCGGTCCGGTCGTAGTAGGCCGGGCGGGGATGCTGCGTGAAGGCAGCCGACTTCAACGCCCCGGCCGGATCGGCCGATAAGAGCGGCCCGAGGTTTGTCCCCTCGAGCGCTGCCGGCGCGGTGACGCCGCACAGAGCCGCGAGCGTCGGGTACAAATCGACGAGCTCGACGAGCGACGTCGTGCGTGCCCCGGCCCGCGCCGAGCCCGGCACCGAGATGATGAGCGGCACGCGGGCATCGAGCTCGAAGCACGACGTCTTCCCCCACAGGCCATGCTCGCCGATGTGATAGCCGTGGTCGGCGCAGAAGACGACGATCGTCGATCGGGCCGCGGGGCTCGCGTCGAGGGCCGCCAGCACCTTGCCGACTTGCGCATCCATGTAGCTCGTATTCGCGAAGTAGCCATGGCGCATCTCCGCGATCTGCTCCGGAGTGAGCGTCAGTTGTTTCGGCGGAATGCCGAGTAGTTCGCGGCTGTCATGTGAGGCGATGCCCGGCGACTTCGTCGGCCAAGTGGGGTCGACTTTCAGAAGTAAGTCGCGATCGTACATCCCCCAGTATTTCGTCGGCGCGTTGAACGGAGCGTGCGGCTTCCAGAAACCGACCGCTAAGAAGAACGGCCCGTTCTGAATTTCGCCGAGGACGCGAATCGCTTCGTCGGCCACTTGCCCGTCGTAGTACGCATTGTCGGGCGCATCACGGCGTTCGCAGTTCGGCGCTTTGGCGACATCCAACGGCGGCTCGCCGTCGACCTTCGGCTTGTCGTCCCCATGTTTTGCGTAATAAAGAAACTCCGGCGAGCTCCACGACTGCCGATCGCCATGCACCGCCGTATGTGCGTTGTGAAAGATCTTGCCGACGTTGCGGGTCGCATAGCCGGCGTTCTTAAAGGCCTCGGGCAGCGTCACGACTTCGGGCTTCAACTCGCGGAAGTGCGTCTTGTTGTTCCAGAGCCCGAGCGTGTCGGGTCGAAGTCCGGTGAGCAGCGACGAGCGCGACGGATTGCATAGCGCTTGCTGGCAATAAGCCCGTTGAAACACGACGCCGCGCGACGCGAGTCGATCGAGGTTCGGCGTCTTCGCCGGCACTTCGGCGGTGCCGAGTTCGGCACGAAGGTCGTCGGCCATGATAAAGAGGACGTTTGGTCGAACGGCAGTCGCCGCCGTCGCGGGCTGCTGCACGACCTGCGCTTCGGCGATCGTCGCCGTCGCAACGACGAAAATCATCGCGAATAACCGGCTCACATTCGACGCAAAGAATCGAGGAAGCCGGGAGATCGGCGTAGAGGGCGTGTTCATGAGGTGGGTACTCGCGATAAGATGACGGGGAGTACGAAGCGCGATCCGACTTGCATCATAGGTCTATCGCGCTGCGTGAAATAGAGTTTCAACGCTAAGAATTCGCGATCTCCTTCACATCCGCTAGCTTGCGTTGTCAAGCGGCGGGCAGGGTTTGCCAAGCGAGTTCATCGAGTAAGTGCGAGCGATTGCGGTATGGCGATTTTGTTGAGCGGGCAGGGATTGAGTAAGTCGTTCGGAGCAAGAACGCTGTTCGAAGATATTGCGCTCGAGGTGGGCGAAGGAGAACGCCTGGGGCTCATCGGCCCCAACGGCTCGGGGAAGTCGACATTGCTCAAGATCTTGGCCGGAGCGCTGGAGCCCGACCTCGGGACTTGCTCGCGCCGCAAAGGTTTACGAACCGGCTATCTGCCGCAAGAAGACGTTTTTCCCTCGGGCTTCACGATCGAGCAAGTGCTGCAAGCCGCGCTCGCCGAGCATTCGTTGGAAGACTACGAGCGCGATCATCGCGTGGCCGCGATGGTCAGCCGGTTCGAGTTCGCCGATCGTACGGCACTCGCCGAAACGTTGTCGGGGGGGTGGCGCAAGCGATTGGCGCTGGCGCGGGAGTTGATTCAAGAGCCCGACGTGCTGTTGCTCGACGAGCCGACGAACCATTTGGATCTCGAAGGAATCTTGTGGCTCGAGAAGTTGCTGAAGAACGCGCAGTTCGCCGTGGTCGTCGTGAGCCACGATCGCTACTTGCTGGAGAACGCCGCGAACCGGGTCGTCGAGCTGAGCCGCGCTTATCCGCAAGGTTACTTCCGCGCGGCCGGCAACTACAGCGAGTTTCTCGTCAAGCGCGAAGAGTTTCTCGAAGCGCAAGCGCGGCAGCAAGAGACGTTGCAGAATCTCGTTAAGCGCGAAGTCGAATGGCTCCGTCGCGGGCCGCAAGCGCGGACGACCAAGAGCCAGTCGCGCATCGATCGGGCCGGCAACATGATCGCCGGACTAAAAGATCTGAAAGAGCGGAACTCGCAGAATAAAGCCGTCGAGATCGAGTTCAGCGATACCGGCCGCAACGCGAATAAGCTGCTCACCGTACGCGACCTCGAAATGGGCTTCGGCGACCGAAAGCTGTTCCGCAAACTGAACTTCACGCTTGCGCCCGGCGACCGGCTCGGGCTGCTCGGCGCCAACGGCAGCGGCAAGACCACGCTCATTCGCTTGTTGATGGGCCAACTCGAGCCGCATGCCGGCGAGATCAAACAGGCCCGACGGTTATCGCTCGTCTGGTTCGATCAGAAGCGCGAGCAGATCAACCGCGAGGTTACGCTGCGCGAGGCGCTCTGCACGCAAGGGGATTCGGTCGTTTATCAAGGTAACGTCGTCCATGTGTCGGCCTGGGCGCAGCGATTTCTCTTTCGCAAGGAACAGCTCGATACGGTCGTCGGCAAGCTCTCCGGCGGCGAACAAGCCCGAATTCTCATTGCCAACCTAATGTTGCAACCGGCCGATATCTTGCTGCTCGACGAACCGACGAACGACCTCGATATTCCGTCGCTCGAAGTGCTAGAGGAAAGTCTGTCGCAGTTCCCCGGCGCGATCATCTTGATCACGCACGATCGCTATCTGCTGGATCGACTGTCGACCGAAGTGCTCGGGCTCGACGGTCGCGGCAACGGCAATCTCTACGCGGATTACACGCAATGGCTCGCCGCCGACAGAGCCCGGGAGGCGACCGACGCCGAAGCGGAAAAGCCTAAGAAACAGGCGGCTTCCTCGACGCGTGAAAAAGCGAAGCCCGTGAAGTTGTCGTACCAGCAGCAGCGGGAATACGACGCGATTCAAGATAAGATCGCCGAGGCCGAGGCGCAGGTCGAGAAGCTGCATGAGGAAGTCGGCTTGCTGGCGAATACCGGCACCGACTACAAACAACTCACCGTGAAGAGTAACGAACTCAACGCCGCGACGAAGTTGGTCGAAGACCTATTTCATCGTTGGGAAGAATTGGAAATGTTGCGCAGCGGCGCGAGTTCATAAAATTCGAACTATGTCGCAGGGAGCGAGGCCGCATGAAAACGATTCGAGTCTTCGCGATGCTCGTCTTCCTGGCGGCCGGTGCGGCTCGCTCGTCGGCGGCCGAGCCGACGCATGCGATCGTCAAGACGCCGTCGAAGCACATCAAAGCGACGTTGACGTTTCGGATCGATGCACCCGAGATCGAGGCGACGAATTGGATCATATTCACCCCGCTACCGCCGGTGTTGCCGAGCCAACACGCCATTAAGGCGAGCTTCGAACCGGACGGCAAGGAGTATCGGGAGCTGAGCCCACGCAGCCGCAAGATACTTCGCGCGCAAGTGCCGGTGAGCGGCACGAAGAACGCGAAAAAATTCGAAGGACACGCGGTGTTCGAGGCCTCGCTCGTGGCGCGCCATCTGGTCGTGCGCGAAGAAGAAAAGACTTACGGCCCGGCCGACGAGCTCACGTCCGCGAGTCGTGAATTCAATCTCAGAGCGACGCCGATTTTTGATTTCGAATCCGAGGCGTTCACCGATTGGCTCGACGAAGAGAAGCTTTGGCGCCGCAAAAGCGAGTCGGAGCTGCACTTCGCACGGCGGGTGTTTATCCATCTGAAAAACACACTGACCTACGAATACAAGGCTGATATGGATCGGGTCGCGTCGCATGTCTGCGAAGCGGGAAAAAGCGACTGCGGGGGGCTCTCCATTCTGTTCGTCTCGGTGATGCGGGCCAACGAGATTCCCGCGCGCGTGTTGGCCGGCTGCTGGGCGAAGTCGGCCAAGGCCGACGCCATGCTCGGAGGCATCCGATACTATCAGGCCCACATCAAGGGGGAGTTTTATCTCGAAGGGGTCGGTTGGGTGCCGCTCGACCTCTCGTCGGCCGTGTCTTATGAAAAAGAGCCCGAGGGCCTGACCTATTTCGGCCACGACCGAGGAGACTTCATCACGATGCACGTCGATCCCGAACTCAAGCTCGACACAGGCAGTACCGGCATCAAGTCGATCAACTGGCTCCAGCAGTACCACTACTACGTGCAAGGTAAAGGGAACGTCAAGAACACGAAGCAAACGATCGGCTGGGTCGTCGAGTAACGGCCTTGGCGAATCGTCGATACGGCGGCTAAGCTTCGAGAGCCGCGATTACGGCGTCGCCCATTTGCCGCGTCGAGAGCTTCCCGCCGAGATCCGTCGTCGCAGCGCCGGCGGCCAACGCCTGATCGACGGCTCGGCGAATCACGGCCGCGGCAGCCTCGGTTGCGGCGCTCGGGCCGATCCAATCGAGCATCATCGCCGCGCTGAGAATCGCCGCGACGGGGTTCGCGATCCCCTTCCCTGCGATGTCGGGTGCCGACCCATGCACGGGCTCGAACATCGAAGGAAAATTCCGTTCGGGATTGGTATTGGTACTCGGTGCCAAGCCGAGCCCGCCGCCGATGATGCCGCCGAGATCGGTCAATAAGTCGCCGAAGAGGTTCGACGCCACGACGACGTCGTAGCGCTCCGGACGGCGCACGAAGTCCATCGCCGCCGAGTCGCAGTGTTGTTTGTCGCTCTCGACGTCGGGATACTCGCCTCGGATGCGTTCGAGGATTTCGTCCCACATCACGTAAGAGTAGCGCATCGCGTTCGATTTCGTAATCATCGTCATTCGCTTGCGGCGCTTGCGAGCGAGCTCGAAGCCGAAGCGCAGAATACGCTCGACCCCTTTGCGCGTATGAATCGCCGTTTGCAAAGCGAACTCATCTTCGCGGCCGACATGGAACCGGCTCCCGGAATCGATGTACTCCCCTTCCGAATTCTCGCGCACGACGACGAGGTCGATTTCCTTGGAACCCTTTTGTGCAAGCACGCTCGGCACGCCGCGCGGGAGCTTCGCCGGCCGCACGCAGGCGTATTGATCGAACGTCTGCCGGATCCTTACGAGCGGCGCCAGCGTTTCGTGGTCGGGAATCTTTTCCGGCCAGCCGACCGCGCCGAGCAAGATCGCATCCTGCGGGCGAAGCACGTCGAGAAAGTTTTCCGGCACCACGCGGCCATGCTCGCGCCAGTAGTCGTAACCCCAGGGGAGCCGCTCGTATTGGAGCTTGAAATCGGCCCGCCGTTGCACGGCGTCGAGCACGCGCACCGCTTCGTCGATCACTTCCGGCCCGATGCCGTCGCCGGGATAGAGGGCAATCTTGTAGGTCTTCATCGAACGAAGGTCTCCGGCGGTGGGGGAACGTGCGGAACGGATCAGAATACTCTCGTTCGAGCCGGGAGTCATCCGGTCGTAAAGCATGCTTGCGAATCGAGATGCCGCGAAGGTCCGGTTCGTGCCGGTTTACAATTGTTTCCTACTTGCAATCCTGTTGCAGATTCGCGAAAATGCGGGGCCTGTTTACGCCGTGCTTCGTCTGCGGTTTCGTACTTCGCTTGCCCCTTGAGTTCGTCGGCATGTTATCCGTCTTGAACGTGAAGAAGTCGTTTCGCCAGCCCGACGGCTCGCCGTTGCCGATCCTCGATGTGCCCCGATTCGAGGTGGCCGCCGGCGAACAGATGGTGCTGGCCGGCCAAAGCGGCGGAGGCAAGACGACGCTGCTGCATGTGATCGCCGGAATCGCTCGGCCCGATTCGGGAAGTGTGAAGATCGGCGGCACGGAGATCACGACCTTGGCCGAAGCCGGCCGCGATCGGTTCCGGGCGCAGAACATCGGTTACATCTTTCAAACATTCAACCTGCTTCCCGGTTTTACCGCGCTCGAAAACGTGCTGCTGGGGATGAGCTTCAGCGGTTTGAAGGTCGACGAAGCTCGAGCGAAGCACTTGCTCGAACGGGTCGGCCTCGGCAAACGCCTGACGCACAAACCGGCGATGCTTTCCGTCGGCGAGCAACAGCGCACGGCGGTCGCTCGGGCCTTGGTGAACAAACCGAAGCTGCTCTTGGCCGACGAGCCGACGGCGAGTATCGACGCGCGGCATCAGCAGCAGGTGCTCGAGCTGATTCGCGAGACCTGCCGCGAAGAGGGCGTGGCCTTAGTGCTGGTGACTCACGCGCCGCAAGTGGCCGAACAGTTCGAGCGGATCGAACGCTTGGAAGAGATCAATCGAGCGGCGAGTGCGGCGACGCCGGTTTAACGGTGAGCCTGGAGTAACGTTGAGCCCGCGAAACCGCAAGCGAAGTACGGTCTCGGATGAAGGGTTTGCGTCGCTGTTTACGACTGCAACGGACAACTGACAACGGACGACGGACAACATGAGTCTCTGGAAAATGGCGTGGCGGAGCATTCAGCAGCGCGGCACTGCGTCGGCGTTGACGATGTTGTCGATGGCGCTCGGCGTTGCGCTGATCGTGGCCGTGATGGTCGTGTACGGCGTCGTCGATCAGTCGTTTCGCAATACGGCCAGCGGCTACGAATTGATCGTCGGTGCGAAAGGGGGCTCGCTCCAGCTCACGCTCAACACGGTGTACCACATCGGCCGGCCGATCGAGAATATCCCTTGGACGTATTACAAAGAGTTTAAGCCCGGCGGCACGTATGCTTCGCTCGTCGAATCGGCGATTCCCTACTGCATGGGAGACAACTACGAAGGATATCGAGTCGTAGCGACGACGCCCGAGATGTTCACGACGCTCGAGTATGCGCAAGGCAAGCCGTATGAATTCTCGGCGGGACGCAACTTCGGCGCGGAAGCGGCCCACGCCGCCGGCGAACCCGACGACGGCCACGGACACGCGCACGATTCCCATAGCCACGCCGGACACGACCACGCGGCGCACGACCACGGGCCTGCGAAGCCGGTAGCGAGCGCCACGGCCACGGCGCCGTGGAAGCCGCGCACCGTCGCGATCGACGACGATGACATCGTTCACGAGCATGCCCACGAAGGGCACGATCATCATGCTCCGCCGCACTTCAATGAAGCGGTGATCGGTTCGATCGTGGCGCGCAACACCGGTTTGAAAGTCGGCAGCACGTTTCAGCCGACGCACGGCATCACGACCGAAGCGGAGCAAGGCCATCAACACGATCCGATCACGGTCGTCGGCATTCTTCGTCCGACCGGCACGCCCAACGACCAAGCGATCTTCATGAACATCGAAGGGTTTTTCTTGCTCGAAGGACACTCGAAGTCGGGCGAGCATCATCACGACGGGCCGCTGCCGGAAGAAGATCGCGAAGTGACGGCGATCCTCATCAAGACGAGCCCGGATCATCCGACCGCCGGGATCACGCTCAAGAACGTGATTAACGAAGGCCAGATCGCGCAGGCCGCGCTACCGCTGCTGGAAGTGGCGACGCTGTTCAAGATGATCGTCCGGCCGGTGATGATCGTGCTACTGTTGGTGGCGGTGATGATCGTGATCGTTGCCGGCATCGGCATCATCGTCAGCATCTACAACTCGATGAACGAGCGCCGGCGGGAAATCGCGATCATGCGGTCGCTCGGGGCGGGCCGGTCGACGGTGCTGGCGGTCGTCATGCTGGAATCGCTGCTATTGGCACTTTGCGGCGGAATCGGCGGCTTTTTGCTCGGGCATCTGCTCGTCGGACTGTCCAGCCCGTATCTCGTAGCTCAAACCGGCGTGGAACTCGGTTTCTTGCAGTTTCCTACCTTTGAGATACCCTTGGAGAGCGGGGCCTTGATCGTGCCGATAGAATTAGTATTGCTGCCGGGGCTGATTCTCTTGGCCGGGCTCGTCGGATACTTTCCCGCGCGAGCAGCCTACAAGACCGACGTCTCGCGCGCGCTGAGCAACTCCAACTGATCTTCCGCTGAGCCGATACGTCGCGACGTCGCTTCCACTTTCCAAATTTTCCAAGGGCGGATTTCCATGCTGCGAACATCGAAAACATCGAAGTCGGTTCGGTGCGGCGCCTGGTTGAAACGGGCCGTGCTCGGCGCGGTCGTGGCGGCGCTGTTGGTCGACACTTTCGGATTGCGGCAAGCCGCGGCTTGTCCGTTTTGCAGCGCAGCCCAGATGACCCTCTCGGAAGACATCAAAGCCAACGATGTCGCCGTGATCTGCAAGCTCGTGGCGCGTCCGCCTGAGCAAGCCGCCGATGCCCCGCCCGAAGCGAGCCAATGCACCTTTGAAATTATTCAGACGATCAAGGGGGGAGAGGTCATGGCGAAGCAGGCCGACCCCAAGAAGATCAAAATTCTGTACTTCGGCGAGCAGCCGATCGGCTCGAAGTTCTTGGCGTTCGGCATCAACCCGATGAATCTCGCTTGGGGAACGCCGACCCTGTTGAGCGAGCGGGCGATCGCGTATGTCGCGAAGCTGCCGGGCCTTCCCGCCGGCGGCCCGCAACGACTGGCGTTTTTCCAAGACTATTTCGAAGACGCCGATTCGCTGCTCGCCGCCGACAGCTACGACGAATTCGCCAAGGCTCCCTATGCCGATCTCAAGGGGCTGAAAGATCGGATGCAGCACGACAAGCTGATCGCCTGGATCAAAGACCCGGCGGTAAGCACGAGCCGCCGCCGGCTGTATCTCTGCATGATCAGCGTTTGCGGTAAAGCGGACGACGTCGCGTTTCTCGAAGCGATGATTAGGAACACCGACCGCCAAATCCGCACCGCGCTCGACGCGATGATCGGCAGCTACTTGGCTCTGAAAGGTCCGGAAGGGATGCCGCTCATCGAAGACTTGTTCTTGAAGAATTCGAAGTCGGAATACACCGACACCTATTCTGCGATCATGGCCTTGCGGTTCATCGGCCAAGAGAGCGACGTCATCTCGCGCGAGCGGTTGAAAGAAGGAATGCGGCACATGCTCGACCAACCGAAGTTGGCCGACCTGATCGTTCCCGACCTGACCCGTTGGGAAGATTGGACGGTCATGGATCGGCTCGTGAAGTTGTTCAAAGACGCCGATCCCGATTCGGCTTGGATCCGCTTGCCGGTCATCAACTACCTGCGAGCCTGTCCGCTGCCGGAAGCGAAGGTCCGTTTGGAAGAGTTGGCGAAGCTCGACCCGGAAGTGGTCAAGCGCGCGATGAACTACTATCCGACTCCGGCAGCCGATGCCTCGGCGACCGGTACGCCGAAAACCACGGAAGCGGCAACCCCGGCCACGACCGTTCCCCCGACGAATCCCGGGGCCGGCTCGTAAGTCGTCGTTCATAGCCCCCACTCTTGTGTCGCAAATCGTAAAGAACGAATTTCTAACATGTCGCGCGGTCTTGGCCGGATAGAATTCATCGTACGGAATCAAGACCTCGGGGGTCGCGGTCCGTCGAACTCGGCCGATGCCATGCCCATGTCGTCTCTCGAAACTTCGCTCGCTGCTTCCGCCATCCCTGCCGATTCGTCGGCGACCTCCGACGAAGGCTTCGAGCACTATCGGGCCCTCTCCGGTTCGGCCGTCGTCAGCTTAATTCTCGGCATCGTCTCGGTCGTGTCGCTGCTCGACTTCTGGATCTTGAAGGTCGTGCCGATCTTGGGAATCGTGGCCGGGCTGGGAGCGCTACGCACCATCCGTCGCCAGCCCGACGAACTCTCGGGCCGCAACGTTGCGCTGGCGGGGGTCGGCGTGTCGGCGTTCTTGCTGTTCGCCGGCTCGGCATGGTCGGGCTATTCATATGCCGTCGAAGTGCCCGAAGGCTACCAGCGCATCGACTACACGATGTTGAAGCATCCGGAGGAGTCGCGAAAGAATTCCGTTTCGCCGGCGGCGCAAGCACTCGAAGGCAAGAAGGTCTTCTTGAAGGGCTTCATGTTCCCGACGGCGCACGACAAAGGGCTGACGCGTTTCGTGCTTTGCCGCGACAACGGCGATTGCTGTTTCGGGGGGCAGCCGCCTCCATCGGACATGGTGTTTATCCAATTGAAAACGCCGCTCCAAGCGACCTTCACCACCAAGATTCGTCACGTCGCCGGCATTTTCCATGTGGCCGGTTCGCATTCTTCGGACGTAAATAAAGACGTTCTTTATCAGCTCGAAGCCGATTACATTAAGTAAGACCTAGTCTTACTGCGTCGGCTCTCGTTCGCCGATCGCTCGCCTTATTCGGGACTTGCTCATGCGTCTTTTCCGCTCGCTCGTCGTCGGTGGTTGCGCTGCGGCGCTGTCGTTCGTCGGCGGTTGTTATCGGCCGACGGAAAAGGCCGAAGAGAAACGGCCCAAAGCAGCGGTCGCGGTTGTTCCCGACATCAAAGACGACGCCGACAGTAAGACGTTTCAGCGCGTGACCGTAGCGAGCATTCAAGAAGAAGCCCGTCGCAAAGCAGCGCTTGCCGCGGCGAATTCTTTGAAGCCGACCGGCACGCCGACCCCTTCGGCAACTGTGCCGGTGGCGTCGGCCACGGCCGGTCCTGCTCTCGGTCCTGTTCCCACAGCTTCCGCATCGGCGACCGGCGATCGTTACCTTCGCCCGGCGATGCAGCGGGCCTTGCCGACGGCCTCGGCCGAAGCACGTTCGCCGCGCTCGCCCGTTCGTCCGTCGAAGCCGGGAGTTCCCCCTCCGCGCACCCGGGTACTTGCGGCACCGGAAACCTCGGGAGGCGCGCTCGGAGTGACGTTCGACAATCTGATGTTCGAGATGAAACCGACCGATTATTTCTCGCCGACGATGCTCACCGACGCAGTACGAGCGCTCTTCGAAAAGAAGATCAAGATTCGCGGCTACATCCATCCGGCCTCGATGTTGGTGGAAAAGGGAGCGAAGCGGTTCGTCCTCGTTCGCGACGACCAAGGCTGCTGCTTCGGGCCGGGGGCCCTGCTCTACGACAACATCATCGTCGACATGGTGCCGGGCAAGACGACGAATTTCTCCGTCCGTCCGATCGCCGTCGAAGGAGTGTTGACGTATCGCGAATATCGCGACCTCGGCGACCGCCCGACGTCGATCTTCCATCTCGAAGCCGACTCGGTGGAGTAAGCACATCGTGAGCGTTTCGACGTCGAGCCGAGTGTGCTTCGTCGGCGTGCGTCATAAGGTCGCCGGCCTCTTCGTCGCCGTGTCATGCTCGCTCGCGTTCACTTCTTCGGCGTCGGCGGCGTGCCCTTTTTGCAACGCGGTCGAACCGTCGTTCGCCGAGCGCCGTGCCGCTTGCGCGGCGCTTGTGCTCGGCGAAGCCGTGGCCGACGAGCAACCGGCGAAATCGGCGTTGCGGACATTCGTCGTGCGCCAAACGATTCAAGGTGCCGAAGCGCTCGGCAAAGTCGAGCGGATCTCCTGCTCGGCACCCGACGTTGCGGCCGGCGGCTTAGCGTTGTTGCTCGGCAGTCGCGTCAAGTCGCCTGCCGGTTGGGCGTGGGATGCGATCGGCGTCGAAGAAGCGGCGTTGGTGTACTATCTGCGCGCGCCGGCCGTCAGCAAACCGGCTGCGGAGCGGCTGCCGTACTTCGCGAAGTATCTAGAACATGCCGACTCTCAGGTTGCCGAAGATGCGTTCTGGGAATTCGGCCGCGCCCCGTTCGACGCGGTCGCAGCGACGGAAAGCACGCTGCCGTATGAAAGACTCCGTCGCGCGCTGACGGATGTGAATGTGCCCGGCCGGCGCAAAGGATTCTACGGCCTCGCGCTCGGCCTGGCGCGCGATGAAACGGAGCGCACGGCGAACCGCCGGCTGCTCGACGAGCTCGTGCGCGCCGAAGCGAACGATTTTCGCGCCGGGTTCGACGGCATTCTGGCGGGCTTTCTGCTCGCCGAAGGAACCGCTGCGCTCGATCTGATCGATACGCGGTTCCTTGCGAACCCTCAGGCCGGCGAGGGAGACGTGCGTCATGCGCAGGCCGCGCTTCGGTTCTATTTGCAGTACGGCCGCGCGATTCCGGCTGAGCGGTTGTTGCGCAGCGTCGTCCTGTTGCTCGATCGACCGGCGACCGCACCCGAAGCGCTCGGAGACCTGACCCGACACCAAGCTTGGAACCATATCGAACGAGCGATGAAGCTCTTCGTCGATTCCCCGGGAGACGATCCGGCTCTCGATCGGGCCGTCGTCGGCTACTTGCTGGTCGATCCGTTGCCGGCGGCGAAGCCGGCGCTGCGCAAGCTCAAATCGGGCTACCCTAAGCGAAGCGAGGAAGCTCTGCACCACTGGTCGACGCTCGGGGTCGGCGAGCGGTCGTGAGTCGCCGAAGGTCGCTTACTTCGCCGCTGCCGGCCCTTCGATGAACTTGGCGCGTTCGAGCGCTTGGTCGTCGGGCGCGAGGTCGAGAAACGTCGCTCGATAGGTTTCGATCGCTTGCTTGAGGAGCGCTTGCTTGCGTGTCGAATCGGTCGCGGCCTCGGATTCCGCTTCATAAGTTCGGCCGAGATTGTAGCGGGCTCCGGTCGTCCAATCGGCGCTCGTCTTCTCTTTCAATACCAGCTCGAAATAAGAGCGGGCCGTCTCGAAGTTGCGCAAGTCGTAGGCGACGAGCCCGAGCCAGTAAGTCGCGTTCTGTTTGATTCGATGCGCCAGGGCCCAGGCTTGCGCGTCGCGTTGCAATTGAATCTCGGCGAGATCTTCTTCGGCGGGTCGCGCACCTTGGTAATAGCGATTGATCGACAGATTCATCAGTGCCGGATCGGTCTCTTGCGGGTTCTCGTAATACTTGCCGGAAAAGTGACGGATGCGGGCCTTCAGCAGCGGCGACACCGTTCCGGGGCGAAGGTTGTGGCGCGGCAGATTGTAGGGAGACAACAGCGCCTTCAGCTGCGCGAAATTTTCCTTCTCGCTTTCACGACTGGCGGCGTAGCGCTCGTCGCGCAGCGGCCAAGCGACTACTTCGACGATGCCGGGGCATTGCTTCAGCTGCGCGGTGAGCGCCGCCGGATCGATCGAGAGGACCAATTTGTCGCGGCCTCCCAAGGCCTTTTCGAACTGCGCGAAGCGGGGTTCGACGTACGACGACGAAACGTCGATGATCGCGACCAGGCGCGCGATCTCAGAAGCGCGCGCGGGATACGCCGGCTTGCCGGCCAAGTCGAGCGCTCGGAGCAATCCGTCGTCGGCCGTGGCTTGCGCGAGCGTGGCGGTTTGCTTGCCGTCTTTGGTTCGGATCGGCGCCCCGATGCGCGCATCGAAGAGATAAAGTTGCTTGTCGAGCAAGAGCGCGGCGCACCAGCGCCGAAGTTGGTTCGGCTTGATGCCGGGAGTCGGATCGGGATAAGCCAGCAAGACGACATCGAGCCCTTGCTGCCGCGCGAGCAGCTGAAAAATCCAGGCCCGATCGAGTTCCGTCGCCCGTCCGAGGAGGAAGGTGTGCCAGGGAAGAAACGGCAATTTCGCCTCGGGCGTTTCCGCGGGAACGAGTTGCAGATTCCGAATCGTCCAATCGAAGAGCCGTTCGGCTCGACGAAGCGGATCGGTTTCGTCGCCGACGGCGAACCGCGCCGTGTCGCGCAGCCAAACCATCTCACGCAAGATCCGGCCGTCTTCGATCGTCATCGGACCGGGTCGATCGGCGCTCGCCGGAAGCGTGGCGAGGCCTTCGTTCAATCGACGGATCAGTTGCCGCAGCGCCGTCTCGATGTTCCCTTCGTCGAAGTTGTCGAGATCGTTGAGCATGTCGGAAGCGCTCGTCAGCAACCGGCGACCCATTTGTTCCCGTTCGGCTTGTTCGGTCGCGAGAGGTTCGACGCGCGGCGCCGTGGAGCCGCCCGGATCGTTGCAGCCGGCAAGCGATGAAACGACGGTGCATAGCAGCACGGATATTCCGACGAACGAAAACCGGCGAACCACATCCCAGGCGAATTGCGAAATCGACGACACGGCTATTCTCGGTTAAAGGGGGCTTTGCGAAGTTCGACTTTCAAGCATCGAATTTAAGGAGCGACGGCGAAGCGTTCGACGCAGCGACGAATCGTCAGCAACCGTTCCAACAGCGACTCGAATTGGTCGAGCGGCACCATGTTCGGGCCGTCGCTCGGCGAGCTCGCGGGATCGGGATGCGTTTCGAAAAACAAACCGTCGCAACCGATCGCTACAGCGGCGCGTGCCAACGGTTCGATCATGGCACGATTGCCGCCGGTCGTGTTGCCGAGGCCGCCGGGCTGCTGCACGCTATGCGTAGCATCGAACACGACAGGAGCGCCCAAGGCCTGCATCAGCGGAATCGCCTGCATATCGTTGACGAGCCGGCCGTAGCCGAAGAAGGTGCCCCGTTCGCACAACATCATGTTACTACAGCCGGAGCTTTCGAGTTTGGCGACGACGTGCCGCATGTCGCCGGGGGCCATGAACTGTCCCTTCTTCACATGCACGGCGCGTCCCGTCGCGGCGGCGGCGGCTAAGAGATCGGTTTGACGCGCGAGAAACGCCGGGATCTGCAAGACCTCGCAAACCTCGGCCGCCGGCGCGGCTTGATTCGCTTCATGAATGTCGGTCGTTACGGGGAGGCCGGTGGAACGGCGCACGGCGTCGAGCATCGCAAGGCCGGCCTCGAGCCCGAGCCCACGAAAGGAATCGCCGCTGGTCCGATTGGCTTTATCGAACGACGCCTTGAAGACCAAGGAGACCTCGTGACGAGCGGCGATCTCGGCGAGCCGATGCGCGATCGCGAGCGCCAGGTCTTCGGTCTCCAGCACGCAAGGGCCGGCGATCAGCAACAACGGCCGACCACGGCCGACGAGATAAGGGCCGATCTGAGCGGGATTGTTCGGCAAACGAGGTTCCTTCCATACCGACGGTCGAAAACGAATCATACGGCAACGAGCAAAGCGGAGCGCGATCGCCCTACGACCGGGAAATATACCGATCGCTTGCCGACCGCGTAACCATCGCTCACGAAGGGCTAACGCAAGCGGTTCTTGCAAGCGACGGGCACGGTAAGTCGGCCGCTGGGTCTGCGACTCTCTCGCCTGCTTCTCGAATCCGATCCGAGGTGGTTATTTATCCCGTAATGAGACAAATCGAACAACGAGGCGACGTCTCATTCCGAGACCAATAGGCAGGATCGAACTAGCCGTTGCTCGATTGTGCCCGAAACCGCTTCGCCGCGCTGTGCCGGTGCGGCCAGGATCAAAATGAGACTCGATGTGTTAAACGTTGCAAGAGTAAGTCTTTACCGCACCTTGAGGAGCGCGGAAACGGCTTTGGCATAGGTAGTGCAATAGAAGGAGTCATGGAGCGGAGATTCAGCCGTTTCTCACAATCCATGACTGGCCCGTGGGGCCTCCGACGATTTTTAGCCGGATGACTAACTTGCCCCTAGTTGTTCGGTTAGCCACTGCGGAAAAGGGCCGTCGGAGGCCCCGGTTTTTTCTTTGAGCTTCTTATCTCAGTTAGGTTCGCTGCGGTGGTTTAAGTAGTACGCACGGCCACGACTCGCAACCGGCGATAGTCGGCGTACCAAGCTCCTTCGCTCCAGAGCTCATTGCGGAGCTCGTCTTCGAGTGCGCTGAAGAACGCCTCGCGTCGTTCGCCGGGAATCGCCGCCACTCCCTCGCGCACGAACATCGTTACCCAGTTGCGCAATCCCGCGGCACCTTCGAGCAACGTGCGGCGCGGGAAGAGAATCGCGTTGGTCGGTTCTAAGCCTTCGCGCTCGAGCAGCCCGGTATATTCCGCGATGCTCGGGTAGTACCAAGCAGGGAGCAAACGTTCGGCTCCTGCTCCCGCATAGCGTCCGATCAGCCTTCGGAGCGCGTCGACGATGCGCCCGACGTTCCCCTGGCCTCCGAACTCGGCGACGAACCGACCGCCGGGCTTCAGCACGTTGCGAATGCATCGCACCGCGGCTTCGGGCGGGCGAACCCAATGCAGCACGGCATTGGAGAACACCCCGTCGAACGGTTCCGGAAACGAGAAGTCGCGCGCGTCGGCGACCTCGAAACGAAGCTGCGGATAATTACGGCGCGCTTCGTCGATCATCGCCCCGTCTTGATCGATGCCGATCACCTCGGCCCCGACTTGGGCGAGCTGTGCCGTGAGGTGTCCGGTACCGCAACCGAGGTCGAGGATCCGCTCGCCGGCGCGCGGCTCCAAGAGCTCGACGAGCGAGGCGCCATGCTTCCAAACGAAAGCGTGCTTGTCGTCATAGAGTCGAGCATCCCACGACTTACCGGCGTCGGCAGCCATACGTGTTCCTTGGATTCGGCGTCAGGAAAGATCTGGATATTACGCGAGTTTAACCATCCGGGAGCTAGAGAGCCTCTTTACGATCGGTCGGTTCGCGCTCCGAGCATGCTATCGCTCTGCTTTGATCGACCCTGTTTGATTGATCTTGTTCGATTTCGTCGAAACGAGCGACAATGGCCGGAAGCCGTGGGGGTGAGCACCGCAGCCCCTCGTTTTCGCTGCCCGTTATCAGAAGGAATTCGCCATGTCCGCTATCCAAGGTCTCATTTCCGCTCTCGGCCGAATCATGCTCGTCGGCATTTTCTTGATGAGTGCCGTCGCCAATAAGATTCCGCAGTTCAACGCCGTGGTCGAGAAGATGACCGAGGAAGGAATTCCGAACGCTCGTTATATGTTGATGGGTGCCATCGCATTTCTGATTATCGGCAGCTTATCGGTCATGCTCGGTTATAAGGCCCGCGTCGGTGCGCTGCTGCTGGCGGTGTTTCTCGGCATGGCGACTTACTACTTCCACGACTTTTGGACCTTCGCTCAAGACTCGACTGAGTTTAAGACCGAAATGGGAAACTTCATCAAGAATTCGTCCATCATGGGCGCGCTCTTCTTCATCATCGCCAACGGCTCCGGCGCAGGGAGCGTCGATCGACGCAAAGTGACGATCGTCGTCTAACGAGGCTCGCGCGCCGGCTAAGTTCGGATGCGGCGTGAAGTGGAAAGTTTCGTCGGCGCGCCTAACATTCTTTTGCGCGCGGGCGAAATCAAGACGGCCGCGTCGTCACTTCACGCCGAGAGCGCTCTCAACGAACGCATCGATCTCGGTCGATCTTGAATCGATTTCTTCGTAAAGGAAGATCGAATGAGCGCTCGTAAACAGCTCTATTTCGGCGCGGCGTTGGTTTGCGCGGCGCTCGGTTGCACGACGAAGGACGAAGTCCACACGACCGTGATCGCGGAGCCCGCCTCGCTGCCGGCGATCGGACGGGTAAGTGTCCCGTCGGAGCAATTGCCGACGAATGCGGATGGCTTGGCAGCGCCTCCATCGGAAGTGCAAGTCGCTGCGACCGGCGAGCCGAGCGATAAGACGAAGTCGGCATCGGAGCCTGCACGTCGCAAAGGTTTGGCAAGCATCCTCCCTGCATCGGCGTCGTCGACGTCGCCGAAGTTGACTTCTCCGAAATCGGCGCAATCGGACGGCCCTTCGCTCGACGAACGGCTCCTGTTTTTTCCCGTGAAGTATCCCGAGGGAAATTGGCAGCCGACCGGTTTGCGGGTCGACGATGCGTGGTTTCCCTCGGCCGACGGCACCCGATTACACGGTTGGTATTGTCCCGTCGACAAGCCCGCGGCCGTGATCCTGTACTGTCATGGGAACGGCGGCAACCTCAGCTACGATGCTCCGGTGTTGCGGTTCTTTCAGAAGTATCTTCAAGCGACGACGCTCGCCTTCGACTATCGCGGTTACGGTCGGAGCGAAGGTCGAGCGACCGCCGAAGGAGTCGTGGCCGATGCCCGCGCGGCGCGAGCTTGGCTAGCGCACCAGGCCGGCGTGCCCGAGTCGCAGATCGTGTTGATCGGGCGCTCGCTCGGCGGAGCGGTCGCCGTGCAACTGACGGGCGATGTTCGACCGCGCGGATTAGTGCTCGAAAGCACGTTCTCGTCGCTGAAGGCCGTGGCCGAACATCACTATCCCAAGCTCGCGTCGATCGTCCCTGCCGACAAGTTCGACTCGGCCGCGCTGCTCGCAAACTACGACGGCCCGCTCCTCCAAAGCCACGGCGATCGAGACCGCACGATTCCGTTTTCCTCCGGCGAGGATCTGTTCCTCGCGGCCAAGGGGAGCAAAGAATTCTTCCGCGTCGCCAACGGGGATCACAACGACCCCCAGCCGAGCGACTACTACGGCCGACTTATGCGCTTCGTGGCGGAATTGCCGTAAGCGGCGAAGTAGCGCTTACGGCTTAACGATGCCGACGCGCAAGGCGCCGTCGGTGTGCCACGGGTCGCCGCCGCCGTTGCGACCGCTTTTTACCTTGTGGAAATTCGGGATCGAATAGAGCTTCTCTAAGTCACCGGTGGCTTGAAGGTTCGCCATGAGGTGGTCGCGCTCGGCATCGACGTCGGCCGCAATGTGATGCGTGATCTCGCCCGTCGTGTGGCTCAGCCCGACACGGCGATCGAACGTCGCCGAACCGATCCAAACCGGCCGGCCGTCGGTGTCGTGCTTCGTCGTCCGCCAAAAGCGGACATGATGTCGCTCGCGCGGGTCGGGCCCGACCGGTTGCTCGAAAGCGAGATCTTCTTTGCGCTTTTCGTAGTACAGACTACTGACCGGCGCCTCGTCGTACGAGCGTTTGAGCACGGTCGCCTCGGCGATCTCGAGGCAGCTTTTGAGCGTGAGCGGATCGGCAGGATACCAACCGGCCTTCAGGATGATCTTCTTCACTTCCGTCTCGGTGCCGATGAGTGCGACGTTGAGCGGGTCGCCGGGAATGCCGGTCGTGGTGTACACGATCGTCGGCACGTCTTCGAGCAGCGGATGCGCGTGAACGTAATGCTCCCAAAGGGCCGGCATCATGAGATACGCGACCACGAAATAGAAACCCAACAGTGCGGCCAACGTCAGGCCGGCGCGACGTCGCACGCTTTCATGCGGGATCACGTCCGCCGGCTTCGTGGAGATTTCGGAAACGGTGCTCATAGTGGTTCGTGGCGAAGGCGAAATCGGAGTAGTTCGACAAAGAAGTAAGTTCGACGATCGCGACGTTTAGAATAGCATCGAGTCGTCGATACGGCGATCGATTCGCGCCCTAGCGTTGGTCGATCAAGCAGTCGGGGTCGGGTAGGGTCGACTTGCCGACGGCGTCGACCGGATGCGTGAAAAGATAGAGCCAAACGGGTTCGTGAAGAAACTTGCCCGAACTGTCTTTCACTGCCGCGCTGCCCGGCGTGACGGCGCTATGCGCGCGACCGGCGTCGCCCCCGACGTCGGCCTTGGTAACGAGCCGGCGCGTGTTGCCGTACGGCGGTTTCGCATGCTCGACGTCGACGATCGGGCCGAAGCGGTGCAGGCCCAAGAGTTCCCACGAGCGGCAGTAGTGATCGGCCGACCAGCCGCCGTCGAGCACATGGCTGAAGCCGAAAAATCGATTCGCATGCGTCGCCGAAGGGAGCGCTTGCCAAGTGTCGAAGTTGTCGCGCGGGCCGCAGAACATGACGACCCGATCGACCCGTTGATAGATCGCGAAACGGGCCGCCGTGGTCGAGCCGTGCGAACTGCCGGCGAGAATCACGCGGTCCCAACGGAGGTTCGTGCCGTCGTCCGTGATGAAATAATCCCAACGTCCTTGCGGGTTCTCCTTGGCGAGCCATTTTACGAACCGGAACGAGCGGCTCATGATGCTGTCGGGCTTCGGAATATCGACCGCATCGCTCACGTCTTCCCCGATCGCCGCTTCGAGCCGAATTCGGCCGAGATACTTATCGTCGCCCGGCGGCGCAAGCTTCGAGAGCTTGCCGAACCAGCCGTTGGCATAGTGAATTTGAATCGCATGAAAACCATAGTCGGCCACCCGTTCGAAAAGGGCTGGGCTATGCCCCATCAGCCAGATGACGAGCTTGCCGCGCGGAACGACGCCGGTGTCGACGATGGCGTTTTCGATGTCGACCGGCTTATCGTTTTTCGTGAAGACAAAGTCGATCTCAGGGTGCTCTCGCGTGCGCGAATCGACTTCCGAGGCGCGCGCCTTGAGCTCGTAGCGCTGCGGAGCCGGATCGTCGTAGGCCGGCGGGGCTTCGTCGAGGGCGTAGAGCCGCTGTGCCGAAAGCAAGGCCGAGAGCGCAAAGACGAACGGTGCGAGACGGCAAAGGTAGCGCGACATCGTTGTGGCTCGGGGCTGGTGCAAGCGGGAAGAAGCGGGGCGAGTGCGACCGGCGGAAATTCCACTATAGTCAGCGGTTTCCACCCCCCGAAACGGATTCCCTCCAGGAAGATCCAAGGAACCGGTGGAACTGCGATTGGCGAGGCCGTAGATTGAAGAGAGCCGCGATGCCTATGCAAATTCCGCGGATTTTCGAACTAACCGGGACTTGATGCCGATGGATGTTATGGACGAAACGCCTCCGGAAAACGGAAACCAAGACGGCACCGGCCGCGAAATCCCAGCCGCCGCGACTCCCCCGGCGGCTGCGGCACCGGCCGCTGCGTCTGCCGCTGCGGCCCCTTCCGAGGAAACGCTCAAGGCCGCTTACAAGGCGTTTAAGAAGCGGCTCAAGATCAAGCAACTCGACCACGACTCGCGCGTCGGGCGTGCGCCTACCAGCTCCGGCAGCACGAAGATCGCCGGAATCGAACCACCCGACCAGTATCCGAAAGCGGTGTGGGACGCGCTCGTCGAACAGAAAAAGCTCCGGTATTCCGGCCACGGAATGTATGAGATGCGCTAAGCTGCAGAGCGCATGGAGCTCGATAAATAGCGATGGCGACGAAACTTTCGCCCTGCCGGCGGGTTAGAATACGAAGCTGCCGCTTCGTGGAAATTCTTATCGAGACCATCATGAGTCGAATGTTGATAAACCGCTCGGTGCTCGCGATCGTTGCCGCCTGCATGATGTCGGTCGTGGCCTCCGCCGGCGCGGCCGAAGAGATCACGTTCAACAAGCATGTCGCTTCGATCGTGTGGGCGCATTGCGTGAAGTGTCATCGGCCGGGAGAGGTCGCGCCGTTTTCATTGACGTCGTATCAAGACACAGCCAAGCGGGCCGAGCTGATCGCCGAGGTCGTTGCGCGGCATGCGATGCCCCCTTGGAAGCCGGTCGCCGAGCTTCCTCCCTTCTCCAACGGCCGACGGCTCACCGACGCTGAGGTCGGGCTCATCCGTCGTTGGGCTCAAGCCGGCGCGCCTGAGGGAGCCGCGAAAGACTTGCCTCCGCTGCCGAAATTCGCCGAAGGCTGGCAACTCGGCAAACCGGACCTCATCTTAGCGATGCCCGAAGCGGCGAAGATTCCGGCCGATGGCCGCGATATCTATCTCAATGTGTTGTTACCGCTCAAAGTGCCAACCGGCAAATATGTTCGCGCCATCGAATTTCATCCCGGCAATCGCCGCATCGTGCATCATGCCGTGTTGTTCTACGACACGAGCGGCAAGGCGCGCGAGCACGATGCCGCGGATCCCGCCCTCGGCTTTCGCGCCGGATCTCCTCCGGGCAAGTTTCTTCCCGGCACGCTCGCCATCTGGACGCCGGGTCGCAACCCGCTGCCGCTCGGCGACGGGCTTGCCATGGCCTGGCCCGACAAAGCCGATCTGGTGTTGAATCTCCATTTGCACCCGAGCGGTAAACCGGAGACGGAGCTTTCGACCCTCGGCGTTTACTTTACCGACGTTGCCCCGAAGCGAACCTTGGTCGATCTGATGTTGATCGATCGCAAGATCGACATCGCGCCGGGCGAGAAGAACTTCCGGACGCACGACGAAAAGGTGTTACCGGCAGACGCGAAGCTGGTCTCCATCTTTCCGCACATGCATGTGATCGGTAAGGAAATCAAAATTGCGGCCACGTATCCCGACGGTCGCCAAGAGACGTTGTTCTTGATCGATGATTGGGATTTCAATTGGCAAGACGCGTATGAATATGCCAAGCCGATTCTCTTGCCGCGCGGCACGAAGCTCACGTTCGATGCCGTCCACGACAACTCGACCGACAATCCGCAGAACCCCAACAATCCGCCGGTGCGCGTGCGCTGGGGGGAGCAAACTTACGATGAGATGTCGCTCGCGTTTTTGAATCTCGAGCCGGTCGGCGGCGGCGGTGGAACTGCGAGCGACTTGGCGATGAAGCCGAAAAACGACGCCAAACCGGCCGACTACACGGAGCGCGCCCGAGCCGCGATCAAGAAGATCGACCTCGACGGCAACGGCCGCTTGAGCTTCCCCGAGGTCTTCGCCGCGGTCGGGAACAAGCACCCGAAGGAAACGGTCGAAAAGCTATTAACCCCCTTCGATAACGACGGCGACCGCGAACTCAACCTCACGGAAACCGCCTCGGCGTTGCGCGTGCTGCAACCATAAATAGGCGACTGGTCCTCAGACTCGTCTAGGAGGTTTCCGGCTGCTAGCAGTAGACTTGCCGGCGAGACATACCCTTCCTCGAGGACTCGCCATGAAGATCACGAACTGCGCCGCTGCGATTGCGCTCACTATCACGATGTTGCTTGCCGCTCCGACGGCGCTCCGAGCCCAAGGCGTTGCGGGCGTGATCCCGGTGCAACCGATGTCGATCGAGTCGGCCATCGTCGACAATTCGGCGCAAGTGATCAATGAGATCATGGGCATTCCCGGCAAAGGAATTCCGACCGCGCTCTTGGCCGACGCGCAAGGGCTCGTGATTATTCCCGACATGATCAAAGGGGGCTTCGTGATCGGCGCGAAGCATGGTCGCGGCGTGGTGCTGGTGCGCGATCCGACCCTCGGCTGGCAACTGCCGCAATTCGTAACGATCAACGGCGCGAGCGTCGGCTGGCAGGCCGGTATTCAAGCGATCGATCTCGTGCTCGTGTTCCGCACGAAGAAGAGCGTGCAGGGATTGCTCAGCGGTAAGTTCACGATCGGCGCAGATGCCGCCGCCGCCGCCGGACCGGTCGGACGCGAAGCTTCGGCTTCCACCGACGGCACCTTCAAGGCTGAGATTTATTCCTATTCGCGCAGTCGCGGATTGTTCGCCGGCGTATCGCTCGACGGCTCGGCTTTGCGCATGGATAACGACATCACGGGCGCCTACTATCAGCCGCGCGTCGCCGTGGCGCCGGGCCAGCCGCTGCCGGCCCCGCCGTCGGCCGTGCGGCTGATCGAAGAAATCAACAAGTACACGAAGCCTGGTGTCGGCATAGCTTCGGCACCGATCGGCGCGCAGCCCGCAGGCGCGGCGGCAACCGATCCGCGCACCATTCAGCAAAACTTAGCCGCCGCTTCGCAACGCTTAGGCGCCATCGTCGATGCACAATGGAAAGGCTATCTCGCGCTCCCGCCGGAAACATACGGCGTGGCGCAAGCGCCGAGCATCGAAGCGCTCACGCAGGCCGTCGGGCGGTTTCAAGCCGTGGCCGGCGACCCTCAGTACGGAGCCCTCGTCGCACGGCCCGAGTTCGCCGAGACGTTGCGACTGTTGCAACAACTGATCGTCGCGCTTCCGCGGCCGGCGATGACGCTCCCGCCACCGCCGCCGCAATAATGCGACTGCAAGCGGGTCCGCTATAACGGCGTTATTCCGGAGTCGTGACGCGAGTCAAAACCATCGGCCAGTTGCCGCGACCGCCGGTAAAATCGCTCGGACGTTGGCCCGGCCGGTTGGAGACGCACCAGCGGAGCGTGTCTCCTTCCATTTGATAAATGCCGAGGCAAAGTTCGCCACGCTGCGGCCCGTCCGAATAGACGGCGTCCATGTTCCCCATTTTTCCGTCGCCGGTCATGGTGAACGTCCCGGTTCCGAGTCCTCGGCCCTGACCGCCACCGCCGATTTCGCGACCCACGATCTCATTGCCGTTGACGACGAGTTCGATCTGCGAACGTCCTTCGATCATCCCTCGCCAAACGGTCGGGCCGGCCTCGACCTTCGCTTTGTTGCCCGGCAGCGTGGCCGTGCCGCTCGCGCGGGCTAGGCTCGAATCGGCGGCCCCGCGCAATTCAGGCGCATCGATCGAGGCATCCCGGTTCTTATCGAGACGTGCGAACCCTTGCGAAAGTTGGGCCCATTCGGCGCGGGTGATTTTTTTATCGCTGTCGACATCGGCAATGCTCAGCAATTGCGCGGCTGCGGCCGTTGCTTCGAGCTCCTTTTCGTCGAGCGCGTTGTCTTTGTCGATGTCGTAGTCGCGAAAGCCTTGCGCGAGCTTCGTCCATTCGGCGCGCGAAATCTTGCCGTCGCCGCTGCTGTCGGCCAACTTCATGAGGCCCGACTTATCTTCATCGCTCGTGTCGGTAGGCGGGGCATCTGACGGTTTCGTATCCGTCGACTTCGAATCGGCCGGCTTGTTCGCGACCGGCTTACCGGCGGGACGCGAACTCAGGTAGTTCCTGTCGGCAGCGCTCAACTTGTTCACGGCAACGACGATGACTTCGCCGTCGGTTTTCTTGAGATGCACGTTCCCGTCTTTGACTTCGACGAGTTCGGCCTTCACGGAAAACGATCCGCTGGCGTCGGTCCATTGCCGATCCGCGGCGCTAGCGACCGAAATCACGGCGACGACGAGCAGGAGCACGGACGAACCCAAGGCAATTATCGCCGCTGGTCGACGTTGGGAAGTTAGCGCAGGCCGCATGGCACGGAACTCCGAATGGAAGTGAAATGTTGCTACTCCCTCATGATAAGTATTACTTATCATCGGTAGCAAGGTGAGCCAGCCGCATGAGCTCCACTCACCATCCAACCCCGCAATTCGATGTACGTAGCGGAATAAATTGCATTTTTGTCAGGAATTTATGGCGCCTGACTTCGATAAATGTAGTGAACAAAAAAACACTAATTAACGACCATAATCTCAAACTATTCGTGCGCTTCCGTTTTGGCGGCGCTTCGTTTCGCCCACCACTGCGGCAAGCCGGGGTTGATCCGCTGCCATAGTACTCCGTGATACGAAGGCTTCCGCATCTCCAGCGCGACGATCAGCGCCGTCGCTGCTAACGACACGCCTATCGTGATTGCCCAGGAAGGAACGCCGAACGTGAGCGTGCCATACGTCAGCCCGATGAAGAGGCCGCTCCAAACCAGTTCCGGCGCGCGAGCGACCCGAAAGATGTTGCAGAACAAGAAAAAATGCATCACGACGTAAGCGACGATGAATCCCAGCCACCACGCGATCGACCAGAGCGCGATCGCAGCCGCCGCGCCGACGACGATCACCAAGCGATCGACGACCGAGATGCGAAAGCCGGGTTGAAAAACGGCGCCGGGCATCATGATCGATGCGCGCAGTTGCCGTACATGAGGTTGCCGTGTCGCGCTGGGATGTCGTGGTTCATGGCATCACTGTCAATACGTCACGCAAACAACTGCGGAATCGGATTCCCCGCAGCCACGAGCCGATGCGGTCGCCCGTGAGGGTCGTGCAGCAATCGATCCGGCGAGAGGCCGAGCAGTTGGTACATCGAAGCCGTGATGTCGCCGGGGCCGAGCGCATCGCGAGCCGGAAACGCTCCGGTCTTGTCGCTCGCGCCGTAAACGAAGCCGCCTCGAAAGCCCCCGCCGCCGAGCATCACGGTGTAGCAATAATTCCAATGATCGCGGCCGCCGTCTTTGTTGTTCACGCGCGGCGTCCGCCCGAAATCGCCGAGCACCGCGACGATCGTCCGGTCCCACATCCCGCGCTCGACCAACTCGTCGACCAATGTCGAACAGGCCGAGTCGAACTGCGGCAGCAGCGTCTCGCGGAGCTTGCGGAAGTTGCTGCCGTGCGTGTCCCAAGTGGCGTTCGCATCGGGTGCCCAAGAGATCGTCACCATGCGGGTGCCGGCTTCGACTAAGCGCCGCGCCAGCAGCACGCTCTGCCCGTAGATGTTGCGACCGTACGCGTCGCGCACCGCCGGCTTTTCGCTTTGCAAATCGATTGCGTGCCGCGCGGCTTGCGACGTCAGCAAGTCGAGCGCGCGCGAGCGAAACGCATCGACCGCTTCCGGACCCGCGCGTACTTCCGACGGCAGTCGAGCCCCGATCGACGTGAGCAACGCACGGCGCGCGGCCATCCGGTCGAGCGAGATATCTTCGGTCGGCGTCAGCTCCGGCACGCCGAAGCCGGCGGCGTTGGGATCGTTTAAGATGAAGAGCGGATCGTGCCCTCGCCCGAGCAGCCCACCCCAGAAGCCGGGCTGCGGCGGTCCTTTCGCTCCTTCTTTCGTTTGATACGGCAGCACGACGTTCGCCACGACGAGTCGCTCCGGCGGCCGAAGCATGCCGAGCACGGAGCCCGGCGTCGGATAGTCGCGCTCCGAGCCGCCGAGCAAGATCGTCGCATCGCCCCGATCGTGGCCGGTGATGCTGGTATACACAGCCGCGGCATGCGAGTTGTTCACCGTGTGATGCAACGAGCGGACGAGCGAAAAATGTTGCATGCGCGTCGCGAGCTTCGGCAAATGCTCACACACGTTCACGCCGGGAACGCTCGTGGCGATCGGCTTAAACTCACCCCGAATCCCCTCGGGAGCGTCGGGCTTCATGTCCCACATATCGATGTGGCTCGGCCCACCGTTGAGGTAGATCAAGATGCAAGCGTCGGCCTTCGCGCGAATGCCGCCGGGCGAAAGTGATGATTCCGTTTCGGAGCGCAGCAACTCCGGCAAGTTCAGGCCGCAATAGCCGAGGCCGCCGAGTTGGATCATTCGCCGTCGCGAAACGCGCAAGTCGTAGGTCATGGCTTCACCTGCCGAACCGTTGCGAAGTCGGGAAATCGCCGCGAGCCGTACCTCTGCCTGCGCAGATTTTTACGCAGCACTAATAGTATCGCGACAAACCTAAGCAGCAGCAAGCATGTATCTAGCTCGACTCGCGTTCGCCGCCGCAAGGAATTCTTATTCTTCGCCGTCCGGCTTGGTTTTGATCACGCTGATTTCGCCGTTTCGCTCTTTATACGCATACTTTACCTCGGCGAAGTTTTCGATGCCGTTCAATCGCAAGCCTTCTTCCAGATCATGGCCCGAGATATGCGCCTCACGCATCGCAGCTAAGAGCACCTTGCCGTGCTCGATCAGTAAGATCGGGCTTCCCTTCAACACGACTCCCGCTCGATGCGAGCGACAAGCAATGATCGTGAGCAACCAATGCGTCGCCACGAGCGCAGCCGAAGCGATGAGCGTGTCGGAGATCGGCGCATGGCCGGTGATTCCGCGGCTTAAGAGCGAGCCGAGAATGAAGCCGAGGATGATATCGAGCGACGTCACACGCCCGATCACACGACTCTTGCCGATCCGCACGATGAGAATGCCGGAGATATAAACCACGATCGCGCGGGCCGCGACTTGGTAGATCTCCAACGACCCGTGCGGCTCATTCCCCCCGAATACGACCTCGAAGATTTTAGTGAGCATAGATCCCGTACGGTCGAAGTTTTACGACAGGGTTAGCGATGGAGATTCTGTGATTCATGTACCGCACTTTGCAAGATCACAGCAAGCGCTCCATCGCGCCGGCAGCGATCGTGAATGCATTGAATCACGGACAAGCAAAGACGATCGAGATTCTGCCTCTTACGGCCGACGGAAATCGACCCGAAAATCAGCGGCGATGGCACCGGAATTGCTTCAAGAATATCCAAGAACCTGCTCCGGCCTTAAGCCTATGCGCTACGAGCCGGACTGCGAAATGCCGTGTTTTGCATCGACCGCCGCTGAAGGCGGCACGCTGTTGTCGTTTGTTTTGAGTGGAGTTCGATCCATGTCTCAAGATCTGCCGGGGAATAAAATCGGCATCTTGATCGTCGACAACCATCCGGCTGTCCGCGAAGGGCTTGCGCTACGCATCTCGCGCCAGCCCGACATGCAAGTCGCCGGCGAAGCGGCAGATGTCGACGAGGCGTGGGCGTTGATCGAGCGAGTTGAGCCGGAGATCGTCATTATCGATATCTCGCTGAAAAAAGGGAATGGTCTCGACCTTGTGAAGAAGATCAAAGCCGAGGGAAACTCGACCCGCTGCTTGGTGTGGTCGATGTTCGACGGCCTGCTCTATGCCGAGCGAGCTCTGCGCGCCGGAGCGCAAGGATACATCAATAAGGAAGAAGCGACCGATCGGGTTATCGCCGCGATTCGGAAAGTGCGCGACGGCGGAATGTATGCCTCCGAGCAGCTGCTGGAAAAGCTCGATAGCCGCGCAGCCGCTAAGAAGAGAGAGCCTTCCGCAAGCACTTCGCTCGTCGAGGAATTTTCCGACCGTGAGCTGCAAGTGTTTCAGCTCATCGGTCAAGGTTGCGACATGCAGCGCATTTCCGAACGGATGAATTTAAGTATCAAGACCGTCGAGACCTATCGGGCCCGGATTAAACAGAAGCTCAATCTACCGAGCCGTACGGAGCTGGTGCGTACCGCCGTGGAATGGGTGCTCTACGAAGCGTCGCCGAACCGCGATAAATCGCTATAGCGCATCGGCGCCTCAGGAACTGGTAAAAATTCCACCCTCTTGCTTGCGCAACGACCGGTTTTCACTATTTGGCGCAAGGACGGTCTCTTAGCGCACGAGCATCCAATCCAGCGTGGCATTTGCCGGAGCCGGCTTGTCGAAGGTTACGGTGAATCCCTCGGGCCCTTTTTCCGAGATCGCACGGTTGCCGAGCCACGATTGCTCGACGAACACGGCATAGTCTCCGTCGGCCTCGGCAGTTGCGAACTTGATCCGCACGCTGGTCTCGGCATTCGCCACTGCGACGTTCTTGCCGCGCAAGTTGCGCGCCGGCTTGTCGTCGCCTGAAAGACCGGCCACGCTCGTAACCGCGCCGCCGGCTTGAATGCCGCCGCCGACGAACTCGAACGCGCCGCTCTCACGGCTCACCGTAAGCGAAGCCACCTTCTGAGTCGTCGCGGGCAGGGTTACGCCCCGCGTAATGCCGGTCTTTGTGTTCGCGGCATCGTCCGGGTCGGAGTGGCCGTAGAACCATTGAATCGGCTGAACATGATGGGGTTGTTGGAACAAGATCGCGGCCTTGGCGAAGTCGGCTTTGAAGTTGAGTCCGATCGTCGCCGCACTGTTCGCGACGATCAGGTTGTCCCAGGCCGGCTTTTGTTCTTGGCGTTTTTCGACGTCGTCCAAGTTAGCCGGTCCGCCTGCTATGCTGATGACCGAGTAGCGCGAAGCCGCGCCGTTGTTCGCGACGTCCATCACCGCAGCCGGAAACTGCCCCGGCACGTCTTCCCACATCCAGACGCGAAAAGCTTGCGGCTTAAACGGATCGGGCCCGATCGCCTGTTCGACCGCGTCCCCCTTTTCGAAGTCGGACTTCGTGCCGATTCCTGCGTGCGGTGCGACGCCGAGCGTTCGCTGTCCGCCCCGATCGCCCCCCGGCAGAGCACGCGAGACGTCGTTCACATACGTTCCCGGCGCGATCACATAACCGAGCGGCCGGATATGCTCGTCCCAGGTATAGTTTTCGGTGCGATACAACGTCGGGCTGCCGGCGCTTTTCGCTCCCCACCAGAAACGCTGAATCTCGATATCCTTCGTGCCGTCGGCGTTGGCGATGAATTTCGTAATCAGATACCAACGGAAATTCCCCTCGGGAGTTTTCTCGGTCGGTTCGTTGACGGCGAAGAAGCGGCCGACGACCGCGGGGGTCCAATCGCAAGCTTGATCGCCCCGAATGAGCCCGCCGAACTTGCGCTCGATCGACTTCGTAATCGGGCTCGTCACTAGGCCGGTCGTGTAATCCTGGCCGTTGAACTTGCTCATCTTCGGGTCCGGCAAGTCGTAGTCGGTCCGACCGGCGACGATCAGTACTTTGCCTGCCGTGAGGTGCTTCTTGGGATTGAGATTGATGAGCGGCCGCGAGTCGCCGAGCGTTTGCACATTGCTGGCGGAGTTCGAAAAGACGAGCTTCGATTGCGCCCAATCCACGGACTCGACCGTGCTCCGGAAGTTGTTGTCTTGCGAACGAATGAAGGCCGCATAGCAGTTGCCGTTTTCGTCGCCGGCCGCCGAATGGACGTTGCTCATGTAGTTGAAGTCGCAGTAGTAGATGTAGGTGTCGCCGTGCGCGTATTGATTGCGAATCACCTTCACGTCGTACGTTTGATTGTCGTTGTTGCTGGTTTGCAGCATATGCAGCAGGCCGGTGTTGCTCTTGTTGTGCAAGATCGCGCCGGCGACGTGGTCGAGGTCGGTATCGGCGACGAGATAGTTCAAGTTCTTCTCGGCGTCATAGCCGATCGACTTGACCAACGCGCGCGTAACGCCGCCGCCGTAGCCCGGCCCGCCATGGACGTTGAGAAACTGGCCGGGCCGAATGCCGCGAACGGTCGGGAGATAGAAGCGCTGATCCTTCCCCTTCTTCACCGGCGCTTGGAGCCAATCGAGATAGCTGATCGCACCGTAGACGAGATTGCTTTCGAGCGTAATCGCCGGATGCGTACCCCAATGCGGCAGGCTATCCCCTTCGGCGAGGCGCAGATCGCGCTGGATGTGCATGCCGCTCAGCGGTGGCACTTGCACGACGACGCTCTTGCCGTCGTGCGAAATGAGGGTTACTCCTTGACCGGTCGTCCAGCGCTTCGTTTCGGCCGGAGCGTCGGGCGTACGAATCAGACCTTGCAGCGGCACGACCTTGTTCGTCAATTGACTCCAAGCCGCCGCGGGAATCTCGAGCACGCCGCCGGTTGTGCGCATTTCGGACATCGCTTTTTGATACGTCTCGACAAGCTTCTGAGGCCCGGTGTCGCCGAACTCGCCGAGAGGCCGAACCACCGAGACGGCCTCGGCTCCCTGCGCATAAGTTGTGATGAGCGGCAGGAACAAGCTGGAGAAAACGAGACCGAAACGGAAGCAAAAGCGCGACATAAGATGAACTCCGGCAAGGCGGCGTGGCGTGGACGAACTCGCGTGGCGAACCGCGAGAGTCGGCATCATAACCACGGACGAGAGCCGATCCTAGCTGCCGCCGAAAAAGTCGCCGGCGCCGTTAGCGTACGTCGGCGTGCTCAAGAACTCCGTTTAGTATTCGCTCGAGTGCCTCGCTTACGGCTTCGAGCTGGATCGGCTTCGAAACGTAATCGTCCATCCCGGCTTGGAAGCATTTCTGCCGAGCTTCGGCGAACGCGTTCGCGGTCATCGCGACGATCGGCGTATGGCCTCCCTGCTTGCGCTCGAGCTCGCGAATCCGCTTCGTCGCTTCGAGCCCATCGAGGTCGGGCATTTCCATGTCCATGAAAATCGCATCGAACCGTTCGCCGTGAAAAGCGTCGATCGCTTCTCGGCCGGAGCTCACGACCGTGCATCGATGTCCCAGCGCTTCGACGATTCCGATCGCGACGGCTTGGTTTACGCTCAGATCGTCGGCGAGAACCACAAGATCGTCGTTGCCGTTCGCCTGTAGTTGCTCGACCAGGCGCCAGCCTTCCTCGCCGTTCGGAATCGGGCTGCAAACCGCTCCGGCTTCGAGCAGCGCTTCATGGTATGTGCCTCGAGCTCGGGCGCTGTCGCAACAAAGCAGCACGTGCCGCCCTGCCAACGGTTGCTGCCGAATCCGATCGGGTGCGCCGGGAATGCATTCGAGAGGAATCGTAAAATGGAACACGCTTCCGACACCTAGTTCGCTTTCGACCCAGATGCGGCCTCCCATCAGGTCGACCAACTGCGCCGAGATGGAAAGGCCCAGACCGGTGCCGCCGTAGCGTCGCGTCGTCGAGCTGTCGCTTTGCTCGAAGGCGTCGAAGATCAACACCCGTTTGTCTGGGGAAATGCCGGGCCCATCGTCGGCGACCGAGACATGCACGTACTCTCGTCCGTCGCCGCCGCGTTCGACGTTTGTATCGACGAACACCTCGCCCGACTCGGTGAACTTAATCGCGTTGCCGACGAGATTGACGATCACCTGCCGAATCCGACCGGGATCGCAAGCGAGTTGCGTCGGCAAGGCCGGCGAGATTCGATGAATCAGTTCCAGTCGCTTCTGCGCCGCATGGCTTCCCATGAGCCGCATCGCATCGGAAATGACGCTATGTGGATTCGCGGCGATCTTTTCCAGCACCATCTTGCCGGCCTCGATCTTCGACAGATCGAGGATATCGTTCAGCAAATGCAAGAGCGTGTCGCCCGATTGGCGAACGATGCCGAGATAGGTTCTCTGTTGGGCCGTGAGCCCGGTGCGGAGCGTGAGATCGGTCATTCCGAGAATGCCGTGCATCGGGGTGCGAATCTCATGGCTCATCGTCGCCAAGAAGCGACTCTTCGCCGCGTTGGCTGCTTCAGCCACGTCTTTCGCGAGACGCAATTGCTCTTCGGCGCGGCGTAGTTCTTTCGCAGTTCGGCCTAGTTCCGTATTCGAGATCGCCAACTCCGTCGCACGCAGTTCGGCAGCCGCGGTTCGTTCGGCGACGCGCTCTTCCAGCGTAGCGTTGAGTTTTCCTAGAGGCAGTTTCAAAACCGCCTCAGGACGATCATGAGACAAGCGAGCTTGGCGAAGCCATGGAAGAGGAAGGCGTAGAACTCGTAGCGGGTGACGAGTCGTCGGAAGGCTTTGAGCCAGCCGATCGTGCGCTCGACGATCCAGCGTTTACGATAACGCCGGAGCGGTCGGCCGTCTTGAGTGGCCGGTCGTTTGCGGCCGCGACGGTGCGGACAGATGAGCTCGACGCCGCGATCGGCCAAGCGTGCGCGGAGCGGATCGCTGTCGGCGGCCCGATCGTAGATCAGCCGCTTCGGCAAACGCGCGACGACCGCTTGCTCGAGCAGCGGCTCGATCAGAGTGACTTCGCCGGGACGAGCGCTGTCGACGTCGATCGAGAGCGGCAAGCCGGTGCCGTCGACCAGCAGCATGAGCTTCGAGCCCTTGCCGCACTTGGTCGGGCCGTGATAATCGCCCCCTTTTTAGCCGCGGCGAACGTGCCGTCGGCGAAACCTTCGTCCCATGCGACGTCGCCTTGCCGATCGAGCTTCAAGATCAGTCGCCGCCAGGCGCGATCCCAGACGCCGTCATTCGACCACTGCTCGAAGCGGCGCCAACAGGTGACGTACGACGGGAACGAGCGCGGCAAATCCTTCCAACGCGCGCCGGTCCTGAGGATCCAGAGAATCCCTTCGACGCAGCGTCGCGCGTCGGCCCGCGGTCGACCGCCGCGCGGATCGGGGGCGGGATCGACGAACAGATCGGAGATCAAAGACCGAAGCCGGCACCGCTTATCGGCGTTATCGGATGGTTCGACTTCGCACCATCACGGGGAAACCCGCAAACTGCGCGCGGCTTTTCTCGAACGAACATCCAGGCGTTTTCTGGCCCTTTGCTCATTCGCTCCGTGATCGATGCCGCATCGTTTGGCTACCGGACGTCGAGCCCTTGCATCGTGCCGGTCGTTCCGGCGAACGAGTCGGTTTCGACTCCCAAGCGTTGCGCGATGCTCACGAACAATTTAGGCAACGGGTAATTGTTGCGGGCATCGAATGCGAGATGGTTGCCATGCTTGAAGCCGCCGCCGGCGAGAAGCACCGGGAGATTCGTCGTGAGGTGGCCGCTCGCGTTGCCGAGATTGCTGCCGAGCAACACTTGAGTTCGGTCGAGCAAGCTCGAACCGTTTTCCATGCTCTGCTGAAGGCCTGTGAGAAACTCGAAAAAAGCTTTCATTGTGGCGAGCTCGATGAGCTCGAGTTGGCGAAGCATATCGGGATTCTTCCCGTGGTGCGAGAGGCCGTGGTAGCCGAGTTGCACGCCGGAGATCAACGGGACCGTGCCGAAGCCGGTGCCGCCGAGCGTGATGAGGCGCGAGCTATCGTTTTCCAGCGCGAGGCGGATAATGTCGAAATGTCCACGCAGCCGGCCGACGAGATCGGCACCGGGCAACTCGCCCGGCGGCTTCGCTTTCACGATCGGCTTCGGCGTCCGATTCCAGGTCTCGGCCTTCGCGAGGCGCCGTTCCGTCTCGCGCACGGCGGTTAAGAACTGATCGAGCTTATCGCGATCGGCCGGGCCGATGCGGCGCTCCATCGATTTCGCGTCGCTTAGCACCGTGTCTAAGATGCTCCGGCCGTCTTCCAGATCGCGTTCCAAGCCGGCGACTTCGCGCGGTGAACCGGTTAAGAACAACTTCGCGAACGCCTTGCCCGGCGACTGCTCCGGAGGAATCGCCACGCCGTTGGCCGACCACGAGAGGGTCTTCTCGCCGAGCGTGAGCGATGCAAAGCGGGTCTTCTCGCCGATCTTGTCGGCGAGATATTGATCGAGCGAAATCGTGTTTTTGAAAGTCCGCGCACCCGGCGAAGGGGCAGCCGTGAGGAATGATTTCTCCGCCGCATGCCCGCCGTCGACGCCCGGATGGCTCGTGCCGGAAAAGACCGTGAACTTGTCGCGCAGCGCTTCGCCGGGTTGCAAGTAGCTCGTCATCGCGTAGCCCGCGCCGGCTTGCTCCGGAAAGAACTTCTCCGGAATGAAGCCGAGCGGAACGTTGATCGCCACGAATCGCGCCGGCGACGCCTCGGCCGGAGCGGCCCGCAACCGAACGGGCTGCATCGCGTCCAACAGCGGCAACGCCACGGCAACCCCGGTCCCTCGCAAAAACGTGCGGCGTGAAAGAGCGTTCATAGTTCGGGATGCGCGATGGTTTCGAGTTCGTGGTTAACGCGTAGCGAAGGTTTTGCTGCTGACGATCGCGTGGATCAACGTCCGTAGGCCGTTGCCGTCGGCGCGCGTCCGTGTCGTGATTTCGGAGATCGATTCCCGATCGCCGAAGCCCATCTCGCGACCCAGCGCGTACGACAGAATCTTTTCCGTGAGACAGTGCGCAAAGTCGTCGCGCTTCGTGAGCAACAGCTTCTTGAAGTCACGAATGTCGGCGAAGCGCTCGCCGCTTTCCGTCTCGCCGGCGGTGTCGACCTTCGCGGCTTTTTCTACCCGCCCCCAATTGTGTTCGACGTTCGTCACATGCCAACGGAGATAGTTTTCCCGAAACGCTCCCGTCGGGTCGAAGCTCTCCAAAGCGAAGCCCGGGGGATCGATCGACTTATGGCAGACGTTGCAACTTTCGACGTTGCGATGCTTCGCCAATTGCTCGCGCACCGTGACCGCGCCCCGAATGTCGGGCTCTATGCCCGCGGTGTTCGGCGGCGGCGGCGGAGTCGGCCGGCCGAGGATGTTTTCCAGCACCCAGACGCCGCGCGTGACGGGCGATGTCGTCGTGCCGTTGGCCGTCACTTTGAGCACCGCGGCTTGCGTGAGCACGCCGCCGCGCACGCTTCCCGTCGGCAACGAGACCTTGCGTAGCGCCAATCCTGCGACACCGTCGATCTCGTAGTGCCGCGCCAAACGCTCGTTGAGCATGGCCCAATCGGAATCGAGAACGTCATCGATCGAGATGTCTTCGCGCAGCATTTCCCGAAAGAAGCCCTCGCTCTCCCACGCCATGCTCTCTTGCAGCAGCTCATCGAATTTCGGATAGAGCTTCACGTCGGGCGTGGTCTCGCCTAGTTGCCGCAAGTGGAGCCATTGGCCGGTGAAATTCTTCACGAATGCTTCGCTCTTCGGGCTCTTGAGCATTCGCTCCACTTGCGCTTTCAACACCTCGGGCGTGTGCAACCGCTTCTCGGCAGCGAGATCGAGGAGTTCTCGATCGGGCGGCGCGCTCCAGAGAAAATACGCCAAGCGCGCGGCGAGTTCCGTATCGGAGACGCGGTCGCTATCGCCGGCGGGTTTGTCTTCGTTGAGATAAAGAAAATGAGGCGAGCACAACACGCCGATTAATGCGGCCCGCAAGCTCTCGTGAAACGTCCGGCCCGATGCCAATCGCGTGGCGACTAAATCGGTGTAGCGTGCGACTTCTTCGTCGCTCGCGGCGCGTCGAAATGCGCGCGGCACGAAGCTTCGTAAGATCCGCTTCGCGTCGTCGAGCGTGCCGGTCTTCAAATCCGTCGTACCGAGCAATCGCGTATGACATTCCGGCGGCCAAGCTTCGATGATCGGCCCCGTCACTTCAACCTCGCCGAATCCGACCCCCGCGTATACGACGCCCGGTTTCTTATTCAACCAGGTCGGAAGCCCGAGCGGGAAGAATTGGATTGCTCCCTTGGCATCCATCGTCGTTTCGATCTCGAACGTCTTCGGCTCCGCGCCGACTTCGAAGTAGCCGAGGTTCCGCTGCGTCACGCCGTGCGCATCGAACGTCGACGCCGTCACCGTAAAGCACAACGGGCTCGGCGAGGCGAAAGTCGCCGCTTGAAAGCGAAAGCGGTACTTGCCGCGCGTCGGCACTCGTTTGCTGCGCGTCGAGACCTTCGAGTATTCCGAATTGTCGGAGCTCGTATGGATCACGATTCGCTCGTCGACGAAGTCGTATGTGCCTTGGCCGAAATACTGTTTCACTTCGTCGATCGCATCGACTTGGAACGTCTCCGTTTTCGGTCGCTCGCCGAGCGTGATCGCCGCATCGATGGTCCCCCTCGCGGCTTCCAAGTAGCCTTGCATCTGCTCGGTCGACACGGCGAGCGCTTCGCCGTTGTTGTCGAAGCCGCCCGCTTGTTGATCTTCGGGCAGAAGATTCTGAAGTTCGATATCGACGGCCAGCAGATCGTGGATCGTGTTTTGATATTCGATCCGATTCAAGCGCCGCTCGACGACTTCGCGCTGAGCCCGATCCGCCGCGGCCAGAGTAGGACGAAGCACGCCGAGAAACGATTCGACCTCGGCACGCGCAGGCTTAGGACTATCGGCCGGCGGCATCTCGCCGCGCGCCACGCGATCGTAGATCCGGGTCCAAAGATCGGTCTGCGCGCGACCATGCATGGCGAAGTCGGGCTTCTCTAAACTTAAGCGACCTTGCTTCGATTCCGCGTCGTGGCAATCGAGGCAATGTTTCTTAAAGAACAGGCCGAGCTGCTCTTGGAACTCTTGCGAAGGCTCCGCTCCCGTCACGCGTGCCGGATACAAGTCGAGGCCGGCGAAGCATGCCACGACGGCTGAGAGGACGACACGGCTAAAGAGATGATTTCGCTGCATCCCGCCATCTTAGCACGGCACGGCTCGTCGCGTAGCTGCCGCCTGCTGTCGTCGGCCTTTGCCGCGGCTATACTGCAAGCCCCCCGCCGCCCCGATTCCCGCCCACCTCGGAGGCCTCGCATGTTGCTCCTCACGGCCATTGGCCGCCGATTCTTTACGTCGTCGCTTTCCGTTTTGTTGCTATCGACCTGTGCCGGCGCCGCAGCGGCGGCTACGCGCATCGAGCTCGTCGTCGATGAGGCGACGCACGCACGAACCGTGGCATGGCCCGTCACGACCGGCGTGCCGTTTCCGCTTCGAGCCCTTACCGATGAACGACGGTGTCGCCTCGTCGACGACACCGGTGCCGAGCAGCCGCTGCAAGCGAAAGCCGCCGCGACGTGGGACGCCGCCCGTTCGAGCATTCGCTGGCTCACGATCGATTTCATCGCACGGCCCGGACGAAAGTATGCGCTGGAGTTCGGTCCTGATGTGCGACGAAAAGAATTCCCGCCCGTGATCGGCATCGTCGATCGCGACGATGTCGTCGTTGCAACCGGAGCGCTGGAAGTCGAGTTCTCGCGCCAAGGTCCGGCTGTGCTCGGGTCGGTACGTTTCGATCTCGACGGCGACGGCAAGATCGGGCCGAGCGAGCGGATCGCATCGGGCCCGACCGCCGGCGATCACAAGTTCGTCGATCAAAATAACCACGCTTCGACCGGAACACGCGACGGAGCCGATCGTCAGGTCGTCGTCGAAGCGACCGGGCCGGTTCGGGCCTGCGTCCGTGTCGATGGCTGGTACACCGGGTCCGGCGGCCGGCGGATCGTCGCTTATCGGACGCGCTATCATCTTTTCGCCGGCCTGTCGCTGATGAAGGCGATCGACGAGTTCCGCATCGTCGGCTCGACCCGCGATGTACAATTCCACGAAATTGCGTTGCCGCTCGCGCTCGATCTCGCCGGCGACAAGCGAACCGTCGCGACTGCCGAGGGGGTGTTCGGTAAACCACCGACGTACGAAGTCTCTGCGGTTCAAGAAACGTATCGGCATTACGGCAACCCGCTTTGCAAGGCGTCGGTCGTCGAGTCGAGCGAGAAGGGAGAGCGAACCACGCACGATTCGCAACGAGTCGGGCCTTGGATGCAAGTCGTCGATGGGCGGGCGGCGATCACCGGTTCGCTGCGCAACTTGTCGCAGCAGTTTCCTAAAGAGTGGCAATACGAAAAGAATCAACTCACGCTCCATCTGCAAAGTCCGCGCGCCGAGCCGCTCGACTTCGGCGAAACAGGCCTGAAGAAATTCTTCGGGCCGGCCGGCGCGAAGTATCTGCTCGATTGGAAAGCCAACGGCGGCAGTTCGCCGATCTCCGACTTCTTCTACTACGCCGGCCGGCATGCCTTGAAGCGCGATGGCGCGGACGGCCTCGGCATCAACAAGCATCACGAGATTTGGTACCACTTCGGCTTGGCAGCCGATCAAGCCGCGGGTCGCGAATATGGCGCGCTGGCGGACCAGCAACCTCTCTGCCTCGCAACCGGCAAGTGGAACGTCGACACCGGCGTGTTCGGGCCGTTGGCCGCGCGACCGAGCAAGCCGCTTTCTGATAACCGATATGAAGCGATCGTCGATCGGATCTTCGATCTCGAACGGACGGCGCAAGACGATTTCGGCGACTATGGCTGGTTTCTGTTCGGCGCCGGGCCGCACTATAGCTACCAATGGGATCCGGAAACCAAAAAACATTACGCCGACCCGCGACGCTTCGAGTACCACACTTATCAGCGCGAAACGCAACTCTGGTGGACGTATTTCCGCTCGGGCGAGCGCAAGTTCTACGATTGGTGCTTGCCGTCGGAAAACCATTGGGTCGATATCGCGGTCGCGCATACGCCGACGATGTATTCGACCGAATGGCGCGGCGGAAAAGCCGGTGAGGCCCAACTCCACTATCCGGCCGGCGATTGGAGCATCGATAGCCCTCTGCATTACGTTCGTCACCACGACACCGGCGAAGCCTGGCTGCGGAGCGCTTCGCAGTATTGGGCAACGTATCATCGGACGCTCGAAACGACGACGCTCGCTTACTACTTGACCGGCGACGAGCGTTACAACGACGTCGTCGACTTTTGGAAAGCGTATTGGGGCGCGCTCGCCGGCATTCGTAGCGATTCCGCCGCCGCCAAGCCTTGGCATAAAGATCAGATGTGGTGGGTGCCGACTGCTGCCGGAGCGCCGACGAAGAGCTGGGCCGAGATGCTTCGCGACTACGCGCCGTTTCAATCCGGCTCGCGGCATCAGCAGACCTTGTTCTTCAATCTCTCGACGATGTACGAACACACCTGGGACCCGACGATTCGCCAAGTGCTCGACGAGTATGCCGCGGCCTTCATCCAACCGGAGAACCCCAACGGCGTGTGGCAATGCCAAGACCACCGCTTGCCGGCGAACGCCGATAGCCCGCTACTGGCGCACTTTTGGGCTCCGGCACTTTGGAAGTATGCCCGCGCTTCGGGCGATCCGCGCATGCCCGACGTGCTGAAAAAGTATTTCACTGCGTGCCTCGATGCCGATCCTTACGGCGGCGATGTCGGCATTTACTCGAACAACCAGATCGCTTGGGCCTGGCACTTTACGCGCGATCCGCGGGCCATCATTGCCGCGAAGCACGAGCTCGACAAACTGCTGCCGAACGCCGAGCCGCTCGCGAAGCCGGAAGACTTGGGGCAGCGAATTTATAATCCGTATGCACCGATCGCGGCGCTGGCGGCCGTGCCGCGGTTGATCGGAATCATCGAAGAAGCGCAGCCCTACGGCAGTTCGAGCCCGCCTACTTCGGCGCTCGAACCGCAGCGAACGCTCATCGCCGCGCGGGTGAATTCCACGTTCCGCGGCACGTTGTGGGGCTGGGATCCCGCGGTCGAGGTTTACGACGTCCACGGAATCGCGCGCGCGAAGACAAGCGTCGGCATTCTCCGCTCGCATCGGCAACCCTTCGATCGAAGCCTCGCCGGATTTCAAGTCTTTCGCACGGAATTCACTTCCGAAGAGTCTATGAACGAGCGTTGGTTGTATCTGTCGCCGAAGTTGGAGACCGGCATCTTGGAACTCGCCGATGGTCTTAACAAGGTCTGGTGTTGGGCGGGCGAGCCGGTGGAGATCGCGCCGCGCGAGCGCTGGTATTGGCAAAGGACGAGCAACGTTGAGGAACTTACGATCGAGACGGCTCGCCCCGGCCTATTAAGAGTGTCGCGCGAGGGGCCGCCGTTGTTGACGCGAATCGAAAAGAATCGCCTGATCGTATCGTTCGGGCAGCTCCCGAAGGCGGATTTGATTACGATCGAAGCAACCGACGGGCAGGCGCATTGGTTTCGCATCGCCGATCTGCCCGACGCCGAATGCTGGGTGACGCCGCAACGACCGACAGATCGCAAAATCGAGCTGCCGCCGATGCCCGCGAAGTTGCTGGAAGCGCGCCGCAAGCCGGCGCTCGAAGTCGATGAAGCGTTCACGACGGGGCGTTTCGGCAAAGGGCTCTACGTCGCCGGAAAGAACGAGTTCGAGATTCCCGACGAAATCACCACGGCCGATGGCTCGCAGCGGCGCCTCTCCGATCAGCGGCAGGGCTCGATCGACTTTTGGGTTCGTCGCTTGGTCGATGAGCGCCTGCAGCAAGTGCCGGTGACGACGATCCTGTACGCCGGCTCGATCTATGTGACGATGCCGAAGCATGTGCCGCTCGACGAATGGGCCCATGTGGCGATCGATTGGTTTCCGCTCGCCGATGATCCGGAGCAAGTCATCGTGGCGGTCTATGTGAACGGTGTCGATCACGGCAACTATCGCAGCATCTATTGGGCCGGCTACGGCGATCGCCCGCAAAGCTTTACGACGAAGCAGCCGTGGCTAAAGAAGTTTGTGATCAAAGCGCCGCCCGGAGCGGCGTTCGCGATCGATGATCTCCGCATCTCGAGCCAGCCGCGCTACATCGACGTGAAGGTTCCTTTCGGGCGTACGCAGACCTTCAACCCGAACCGCTTCATGGTGCCGACCAGCCCGGCGGAGTTCGACGCCACGACGGTGTTGCTCGCCCCTTTCGACGGGAAGCTCGAATGCCGGACGAAGGAAGGCGCGCTGCCGATCGCAACGATTCGGATAGAAGCGCCGGCGGCAAAAGGAAAGTAACGTTCAAGGGCTCGCAGTAACGCGCTCGGTCGTCACGGCGACGTTCATGCCGAGATAGTCGGCCGAGGTGCCGTTGAACGATCCGGAGATCGGCATGACTCCGCGGGGATGATTGCTCACCCCGGTTACGACATGCTTGAGCGAGGTCGGCTCACCGAGCGTCGGGTCGAAGCCGCGCCAGCCGAGTAGCGGCAGATAGACTTCGATCCAAGCATGCGTCGACGCGCGGCCTGCGAGCGAAGCGGCGCAGTCGAGATAGCCGCTCGCGAATCGGGTTGCGAAGCCGAGAACTCGCGCCGCGTCCATCAACAAGGTTGCCATGTCGCGGCAGCTTCCGCTCCCGAGCGCGAGCGTTTCCGCCGGCGATTGCACGCCTCGTTCGTTGCGACGAAAGTACTTGATTTGCCGATGGACTAACAGATTGAGGGCCGCGGCGAGCGACTCGGCATCGGCATCGCGTGCGGGAAGAGCTTGGTCGAGCCACGATTGCAGAGCGGTGCGGTCTTCGGAATAAGACGCGGTTTGATACGCCCCGACGACGACCGTTTCGAGCGTGTCGTATTCGACGGGAAACGCCACCTGAGGACTCTTATGAGGCTCTTCGGCCGAGAGCGGAAGCGAGCGCTCGACGAGAACCTCGCTGCGAAACTCCAAGCGATCGGCCTCTTCGAGAAAATCAACGATCACGACCGAGTTGCCGAACACATCGCGCGACCAGTTCAAGCGGTGCTTGGGAAAAATATCGAGCGTCATCCGCGCGACATGCAGATCGTGTCCTTCGCGCGGACGGAGCACGAGCCGATGCTGCCCGAACTCGATCGGTCGGGCATAGCGATAAACCGTATGATGTTCGATCCGCAGGGTGCTCATGACGAAGGTATTTTACCGTGCATCGAGCGATACGCCTCGGTGCTTCAGTTGCTTCTTCGACAAAGGAGCGTATTTTTGGCCTTCCGCAAGCCGGCAATCGACTTGAATATTGGTCGACGAGACACGCCCGAAAATGCTCACCACGGCCGCGTCGGCGGCATCGCGCGCCGTGCCGATGCGGACGAGTCCGTTGACATGGGCCAAGCGCGTCGCGTCGAAGATCAGCCAGCGGCCGCCGATGTATGCCTCGAAGCAGGCGTGAAAATCCGGTGGTTGCAATTGGTAGGCGTAGCCGGAGAAGTAGCGGGCGGGAATCGTGAGCGCACGACAGAAGGCGATGCCTAAGTGGGCGAAGTCGCGACAGACGCCCGTCCGCTGCGTGACGGTGTCGTAGGCCGAAGTTTCCGAATTGGTGCTCCCCCGAACGTATTCGACATTCGCGTGAATCCAATCGGCGATCGCCACGACTTGGTCGTAGGGATTCGTGATTTTGCCGAACAGGTCCCAAGCGAGCCGGCTCAAACGATCGGACTGGCAATAGCGGCTTGGAAACAAGAACGTGATCGCCGACTGATCCATTTCCGCGACCGAAGTAGTATCGATTTCCTCGGCGTCGTGAAAACGATAGTTGCAGTCGACCGTCCCTTCGTACGTGAGGGAGATTTTCTTTTTGTTGCCGGTGCGCAGGCGAAGGAACCGATTCTCGCCGCCGTCGATCGAGATCTCTTCCGCCTTGACGCGCGGCTCGATCGTCAGCTTCTCTTCGATGATCGTTTGCGCCGAATTCCGCTGGGGGTGGATATTGAAGATCAACGTCGAAGGGAACGCGACGTCGTAGTCGATCCGGCAGGAGACGTGAAAGCGGAGAGCCATAAAAGTTTTGCGATCATGTAAAAACGCGGAGTTTCCAAGTGGTGCGTACAGCTTAGCAAACGGAGTGCCGCCGCCGGCCGATTGCCCGTTTCGAGCATCGGATTGACCCGCGCCGCAAGGTATCTCATATTGGAATTGCCCGCGACTTCCGTACCGAATCCGCAGGCCTCATCGATCGGAGCCGATGCCATGAGTCGACCAGCGCAAATGCTTCGGTTCATCTTGAATCAAGTCGGTCGACTAGCGGCCTGCTGGCTGGTCTGCGCCCCGATCGCATCGGCGCAGATCGCATCGGCACAGTCGACGCAAACGCCGGCACCGGCCCCCGCGAATCCCGGGGTCAACGAGCAGGCAGTCGCGGTCGGCCAGCTTTTTTACGAAGCAAATCAGCTCCGCGGAGCCGGCAAATATGCCGAGGCCGCCGTCGTCGGGAAGCGAACCTTGGCCGCGTTTCGCGCGGCGATTCCGGTGACCAACGAAAACACATTGATCGTGGTTGTGTGGTTGGCCGAAATTCATGAGCTCGCCGAAGAATGGCCGGAGGCCGAGGATCTGCGCGAGGAAATTTTACGATGGCTCAAGCAACATCGAGGGGCCGAGCATTGGCAAACGACCGATGCTCGACTCGGCTTGGAATATCTGCACAAGCTTCGCTCTCTCACGGCGCGCGAACGACAGGAGCTCCATTACGCGACCCGCATCGGTTTGCAATACGAACTGGAAAACCTGACCGTCACGCTGGCGAAAGCGGAGCAGGTGCGCGAGATTCGCAAGCGGATTCTCGGCGAGAAGCACTCGTTGTATGCGACGAGCCTGAACAATTTGGCTTTGCTGCACTTTCTCTTAGGCAACTTACCGCTTGCCGAACCGCTGTACCTCGAAGCGCGTGAAATCTATCGGCAGCTCGTCGGTGAGAATCATCCCGCATATGCACAAACGCTGCACAATCTGGCTGGTCTCTACGAAACCATGGGAGACTACGCTCGAGCCGAGCCGTTGTATCTGCGCGCGTGCGAGATCAAGAAACGCACGCTGGGTGAAAATCATCAGGAATACGCGCGCAGCGTGATCGCGCTGGCGGCGATGTATTTCAGCGTCGGCGACATCGGGCGCGCGGAGTCGCTCGGCGTCGAGGCGCGCGACGTCTTTCGCCGCACGACGAGCAACCTCTCGCCCGATTATGCGCAGAGCCAGTATTTTCTCGGAATGCTTTCCTATTGTCGCGGAGAATACGCTAAAGCGGAGCCGATGTTCATCGAGTCTCGCGACATCCGGAAGCACACGCTCGGCGGACTCGATCCGAACTACGCGCGCAGCATAGCCGCTCTCGGGGCGCTGTATTACAGCCGCGGCGACTACGCTCGCTGCGAAGCGCTCTATCTCGAAGCCCGCGAGATTCGCAAGGTCGCGCTCAGCGAGCGGCACCCGGAATATGCGTTGAATGTGAACTTGCTCGCGTTTCTCTATGCGACCATCGGCGAGCCGGCGAAGGCCGACCCTCTCTATCGAGAGGCACTCGCCATCTCGCGCCGTTCTTTGGAAACGACCGCCGCGATCCAATCGGAGCGGCAACAACTGGCGATGGGTCAGAGCCTGCGCTATCAGCTCGACAACTACGTTTCGCTCGGGGTGAACTCGGGCCGGTTCGCGCGAAACATCTTCGGCAACGTACTCACTTGGAAAGGAGCGACGTTGGTGCGGCAGCGCGGAATGCGGCTCGCGGCCGATGATCCCACGATCGCCGAGCATTTCGCGAAGCTGCAAGCCACGACCGGGCAACTCTCGTCGTTGAGTCGGGCCTATCCGGAAACGGCCGAGCGGCAGGTCGGGTGGCGCGAGAGGATCGTCGAACTCTCGGCCGAGAAGGAGCGGCTGGAAGCGGAACTCAGCGCCAAGAGCGCCGCGTTTCGCTTAGCGACGAACGAGGTGACGCTCGACGATCTCTTGGCGGCGTTGCCGCCGGATACCGTGCTCGTCGATTTCTTGGAATTCACGCGTAGCACACCGCCGCGCGAAAAAGACAAGCCGCCGACTTACGAACGGCAATGGGTAGCCTTCACGGTACGCCATGCGGAACATCCCGACGGTCAAGTGACGATGCACGCGCTTGGCCCCGCCGAGCCGATCGCCTCGGCGATCGATGCTTGGCGCAAAGCGTTCGGCATGGATCCAGCAGGGATGCAGGCCGGCAATCGATTGCGCACCGTGATCTGGGAACCGTTGCTGAAATCGATCGCCGGCGCGAAGACGATTCTCGTTTCGACCGACGGCGCGCTGGGCCGGTTGCCGCTCGGCGCTCTGCCGGGCCGTGAGCCCGGCAAGTATCTCTTGGAAGAACATCGCCTCGCAATGCTGCCGGTGCCGCAACTGTTGCCGACGTTGGTCAACGCCGCGGGAAAGCGGAAGCTGTCGCAAGAGCTCTTGCTGCTCGGCGATGTCGACTACGATGCGGCTTCCGGGCCTGGTGCGGCTCCCGCGAAGAAGAAGCAGCCCCGTCGCCCCGGCGAGAATCGGGCCCCGGCCGACGGACGATTGTTCGATCCGCTCGCCAACACCGCCGGCGAGATCGCGGCGATCCAAACGCTTTACGCCGGCTTGTTCGAAACGAAGGTCGACGATCCTCGCACGCTCGTGCGACAAGAAGCCGGGGAAGGCCGCTTCCGCGCGCTTGCGCCTCGCTATCGGCATCTGCACCTTGCGACCCACGGCTTTTTCGCCGGCGCCGAACATGCCTCGATCGCGCAAGCAGCCGACACGCGCACCGGGCGCGACCGCGCGATGCTCGGCAGTCGCGAGACGCCGCTCGTAGGGAACAATCCGGGCATTCTCTCGGGCCTCGCACTCGCAGGGGCGAATCGAGAACCGACTTCGGACGGCGACGATGGAATTCTCACGGCGCAAGAAATCGGCGTGCTCGACTTGAGCGGCGTCGATACCGTCGTGCTGAGCGCTTGCGATACCGGTCTCGGCGAAACGGCCGGCGGCGAAGGGTTGCTCGGCGTGCAGCGCGCGTTTCAGATCGCCGGCGCGCGCACGACCGTCGCGAGCTTTTGGAAGGTCGACGATCTCGTGACCCGACTCTTGATGGAACGCTTCTACCGCAACCTCTGGGACAAAGAGATGCCGCGCCTCGACGCTCTTCGCGAAGCGCAGCTCTACATTCTCAATCATCCCGAAGCGCTGCGGGGAAGCGATGCTCCCGAGGAAACGAACCTCCGCGCGAGCCCGCGTTATTGGGCGGCGTTCACGCTATCGGGCGATTGGCGGTAGGCGCGACCGTCGTTCGAACACCGACTTGCCCAAGCGGGATCGCCGCTAATTGGTGCGCTGCTCGACTCTGCATTTCGGCAAAGCGTTCTGCAGCGATTGCATGCCGTTCGAGGTCGCTTGGACGCCGACTCGAACGCTGGTCAGGTTCGGCAATTTCTCCAGGAGGCGCAGCGGCGCGTCCGACGTGTTCGTCAGCGTCAGATCGATCGTGACCAGTTTCTCTAGGTCCTGAAGCTTTCTCAAGCCGCGATCCGTGATCTGGGTTCGCGCGATCGTCAGATTACGGAGCGCGCGAAAGCGAAGCAAGTTATCCAATCCGGCGTCGTCGAGCGGTGTGTTCGAGAACTGAACGGAGTCGAGTTTCGTGAGCTCGGTGAATTGCGAAAGACCGGCGCCGGTGACCTGCGTTCCGGCAAGATCCAAAGTATGGAGATTCGTGCAATCCTTAAGTTGAGCTAAGCCTGCGTCGGTGATGCGGGCATCGTTGAGCGACAACAATCGAAGCTCCGGGAGCCCCCGCAAGGAGACGATGATTTCGTCCGTGAGATGAGGCATGCCCGTCAGATTCAATTGATGGATGCTCATCCCTTGCAAGGGGACCAAGCCTTGATTGCTGATCGAGGTGCCGTTGAGCAACAGCACCCGCAACTCTTTCAAGCCCCGCAAGGGAAGCAATTCGTCATCGCCGACGTTCTTTCGATTGGAAAGATGCACACCGAAGATCGTGAACTTTTCGGTGGGCAGCGGAGATCCAGCCGATAGTTGCACGAAATTGGACGTGTTAGCAATCTGCAAACTCGCGCTGCCGCCCAGCGATTGAATGTATTGCACGAGTTGGCGCTCGTCGCCGACTGCCGGCGCGGGCACGTTGCTGCGCGGCTTAGGAGAGCCGCTGGTCGTCGCGGGTTCGCCGAAGGTGCGGTTGGGCATCACACGATCGGTGCTTGCCGGTACGGTACCGACTGCCGGCACGGCCGAGAGGTCGATTTTCAGGCCGGGGAGCGTCGAAGGGGCGATCTTGCGGGTCGGCAGCGACAAGGCCGTTTCGGCGAGCCGTTTTTCGATGCGGGTCTTCTGCAATCCGCTGAGCAGCGGTGCGGCGCGGCCGTACCAATAGTTCGCCGCGGCGAGGAGCTCCGGCTTCTGCGGCGCCTTCGCGGCTTGCGCGGCGTCCCACCAGGCGTCGCCGGCGGCGCTCTGAGCCGCCGTGTTTTCCAAGGCCTTGACGCTCTTCGCGCCGAGTCCGGCGAGCGTTTCGTCGCCGCTCTTGGCGTAGCGCGGGAACGCGGCCGGCCAA
>JAIOPP010000167.1 GCA_021413845.1 Planctomycetia bacterium
ATGGCGACCCTCGTGCATCCGCATCCGCTGTACTTCGAGCGTTGGTTCGAGGTCTCGCTCGACCGGAAGGAGCTCGATGGCCGTCGCGCGCTGGAAATCGCCGACCTGGCGAAGCGGCATAAATATCTTTCGACGCAGGAATTCGGCGGCCGATTGTTGGCCTTGCGCTGGATGCTCGAAGGCCCGGCGGAGTCGTTGTCGAAGCTTGCCGTGATTCAGCGGCAATCGTTTCTCACGCAGTTCCCGGCCTACGAGAAGCTCTCGCAACACGCACGTTCGATTCGTGCCGAGCTTGGGCAATTGCCGATCGTCGCCGAAGATTCCGCCGCGTTGAGAAAGCAAACGCTGAAACTCGCCGAGCTCGATAAAGCCAATCGCGATCTCGAGCTGATGTTGAAGGTCATGGCGGTTCGACGGATGCCGAGCGAGATCGTCTTCCCTCCTGTTCGCACAACCGAGGAGACGCAAAAAGCCCTGCCAGACAAACACGCTTTGCTTACGTTCTTCGTCGGCTCACGAAGCACGTTCGGCTTCTTGATGACCAACGACAAATTCGGCTATTGGCCGATCACGAGCGCCGTCGAAGTGCAAAAGAAGCTCATTGCGGTGCTGCAAGGCTTCGGCAACTACGATGAAAATAAGGTGCTGCACAAAGTCGACTTAGACAACACCGCGTGGCAGCAACCGTCGCAAGAGCTGTTCGACTTGCTGACGAAAGATTCCAAAGCCGGTCTTCCGTACGGCTTTACCGAGTTGGCGATCGTGCCGGATGCGGGCCTGTGGTATGTGCCGTTCGAGGCGCTCTATGTCTCGTCGGAAGGGAAGACGCCGAAGCCGCTGCTGGAACAGTTGCGCATTCGTTACGCTCCGACGATGGGGCTTGCCGTCGGCGATACTCGGCTCCGCCTCGACAAAGGGAAAGCGCTCGTGAGCCTCGGAAAGCTTTATCCGGGAGACGACGACGCGGTCGCGGAAACGGCGTTCGCCGAGTTCTCGCGCGCGGTCCCGCTTTCGGAATCGATTCGCGTGAAAGCGAAGTTGATGTCGTCGCCGTCGCTGTATGCAGGCCTGGCCGATCGGATGATTACGTTCGCCGATATCGTGCCGAGCCCCAATGGTCCGCTCGGAGCGGCTCCGATGACGGGAGATAAAAACTCGATCGGCGGCACGCTCGGCGATTGGGTTCGCCTGCCGTGGCAAGGACCGGAGCAGATCGCGCTGCCGGGCTTCCATTCCGCGGCCGAGAATTCGCTAAAGAAAGCGTCGCCTCTCGATTACGGCAACGACCTGTTCCTGACCGTGACGAATCTCATGGCGAGCGGCGCGCGCACGATTCTGATCAGCCGCTGGCGGCCCGGTGGGCGCACGGCGTTCGATCTCGTGCGCGAGTTTATGCAGGAGCTTCCGTACGTTTCGGCGACGAAGGCTTGGCAACGGGCCGTGGCGCTCTCGATGCGATCGCCGATCGCGCTCGATGCGGAACCGCGCGTCCGTCTGGAGTCTGCGGAATCCCCCCCCGACGCTCGGCATCCGTTCTTTTGGGCCGCCTATATGATCGTCGATACGGGGACCGAACCGGCCGTGTCGGCCGACGATGCGGCGAAAGAAGTGCTGAAGATCGTTCCTAAGAAAGCGGAACCGGCGGCTCCCGCGAAGCCGTAGGGTAATCGTTGGAGAAGCTTCTCGGCGGCGTTGGGTTGAGAAAGCGTCGTGGGAACCTGAACGAAAAAAAGCCGACCTCGCCGAGAGGTCGGCTTATCTCGTTGTGGCCCTGTCTGGTGTCGGCAGCCGATCGCGTCGGAGGATTCGTCGCGGCTTAGTGCCGCAACTCAGTGTCGCGGCTTTAGTAGCGACGGTATCCGCCACCGCCGCCTCCTCCGCCCCCTCCACCACCGCCGCGCGGACTGTTCTCGCGCGGCTTAGCTTCATTCACGGTCAACGGCCGGCCGTTCGCTTCCTTTTCGTTGAGGCCGGCGATCGCGGCTTGCGCTTCCGCATCGGTCGACATTTCGACGAAAGCGAACCCTTTGCTACGGCCGGTGTCGCGGTCTTGGATTACCTGAGCACTCGTCACCTTACCGAAGGCACCGAACATCGATTCCAAGTCCGCTTTCGTCGTGCTGTACGGTAAATTTCCGACATACAATCGCTTGCCCATACGATCTTCTCCTGCAACCTACGCTTCGGTTCGAGCTGCGCGTGATCGAACCGAGTTCGAATGACGACAGGCCGGCGCTTCGACCGGAAGGTGCGAGAAGTGAGCGAACGAATACCGGCGCTCGTCGCGCGGCGACGAAGCAAGCGGAAACGTCGAACTCCAGCGAACCCGCCGCTCGAAGTATAGCGAAGGTCGAAATCGTCGTTCAACGCCGATCGGCGAAAAAAACGGGGGATTCCCCATTGTCGCCGGGGGGCGAGAGAAGGCTCAAGGCGAACGCTCGGCAAGCGTGGCCGTAGAGCGGGCGCGAGCGATGCGAAGCGTGCTTCCCGCAGGAGTTGCGTTCAGGATGGGCGGCAACATCCCGCGGGAAGCACGACGATTCGCAGACGAGCGAATGCGGTTTTCACGCAGTTCGCTCGGAACATGGAATCAGGTTTCGGGTAGCCGACCGGATTATTGTCGACGGCGCCGAAACTCCGATTGCGAAGTTCTTAGCCCGGAGCGGGCAAATACGTTTCGCCGCCGGGTGCGGCCGACATGGCCGGGCCGGGAGCATAAGGACTTGCCGAGGGGCAGGTGTCGCACTGAGGACCGCGATGCAACAATCGGTTGCAACCGCAGCCCGGTGCCGTCACCGTCGCGAACGCTACAATCGCTAACAACATTAGCCGTTTCATGGCTCATACCTCCGAAAAAGATGTCGACTCGCGAACGGTGCCGCGGGGTCGAGCAACCATACAGCGCCGTCTACGTTGTGCAAATGAAACGGGCACGAATTCGAAAAACAACGCTGTCGTATTTTCTCCACACTTCTTTCGACCTGAGCGAAAACAACGCGCATAATAAGTAAGAGGGAGTTTGCGGCTTCGCATGTGCGAACCGGCCGAACGAGGAACGCGATATTCGTTTCGAGTGCCTCGTATGCTCCGCGAGCGTTGCAAGGATGGAACTTCGATGTTGAGCGACCGAGGGAACCACGGCGGAACTGCGGCGACGGCCGCTGCGCCGCGCTGCGTCGAGCATTCGCTCCGCCGGTGGTGGTTCCTCGCGTTCGCCTGCGTGCTCTCGTTTCCAGGCGTTGCCTTGCGCGGCGACGAACCGACGACGAAGGTCGTCGCAGCCGCGGTCGATGCGGAACTCTCCCCGATCGAACTCGCCGAAGCCGCGGCGAATGAAGAAGCGGCTGCGTTCTCCGGCTCTCCGCAAACGATCGGCTATGACGAAGCAGCGTCACTTTCCGCGCCTTCCATCGCCGGCACCGAGGCCGTGCTCGCCTCCGACACGGTTGCCCCGGCCGATGAGCTGTGGTTCGTCTCCGCACGTCGGGCACGTTGCGTCGATGGCGAAGCGGTCGGGCTCGACTATTGGAAGTACGACTCCGCTGGGCGTTGGCGAACCGCGACGTTGGAAGAATTCACGGCGGCCGACTCGAAGGTTCCGACCTGCTTTCACGTCCATGGCAATCGTGTCAGCGTGTGCGAGGCCAACTTCGGAGGTTGGAAATACTATTCGACCTTCACCGGCGGATGTCGCGAGCGCGGGCCGCTACGCTGGGTGATCTTCTCTTGGCCGAGTGATCGGCTTGATTGCGGGCCGCGTAAGGACGTGCAGATCAAAGCGGTGCGGGCCGAGTGTTATGGTTTTTACCTCGCTTGGCTCGTCGATCGCCTTTCGCCCGAGGCGCATGTGAGCATGATCGGCTACAGCTTCGGTACGCGACTGATCGGTTCGAGCCTACACTACCTGGGTGGCGGCAAATTGCGCGGCCGGCAGTTGGCGGAGATTCAGGTCGAAGACCGAGGCGTGCGGACGGTGCTGCTTGCTGCGGCGCTCGACAACAATCATTTCTCCCCAGGCCATGCGATGCAGGCCGCGCCGTCGCAGATCGACCATCTGCTGTTGGGCTGCAATCAGCAAGATCCGGCGTTGAAATGGTACGCCCTGCTCTACCAACTCACGTTTCGCCCGCGCCGCGGACAGCAAGCGCTCGGCCACTCGGGCGTCGCCGGCTTGCAATGCATGCCGGAGTTGAAAGATCGGGTCGAGCAGCGTGATCTGTCATGCGCCGTCGGCCGCGAACACGACACGCACGGTTTCCATTACCTCACGCCGTGGTTCACCGAACGGATGCGCACGTACGTCTACTTCGAAGACGTCGACGGCACGAATTAATTCGCAATTGCCGCGATTGTCTCCTGGTTTGATTGCCGCATCCTGTTTGGCGGAATAAACTAGGTCTATGTCTCGGCAATCGGTATCGATATTCGGGCTACTTCAAGATGACCTCGGATAACTTCGAAAAGGCTCTTCAAGCGTATCAGCGTCGACGCCCGTTCCGCTCGTTTTCGGTGCGGTTCGTGAGCGGCGAGCATATCGATGTCGACCATCCCGAAGCTCTGATCGTTCGAAGCGGCGTCGGAGTTTTCTTAAGTGCCGCCGGTGTGCCGACTCTTTTCGATCACGAAAGCGTGAGCGAAGTGGTCGGTGAAACCGAGCGACGTACGGCTTAGACTCAAACTCACTTGCCGGCTACGTCGACATCGGCTGCGTCGCGCGCTTCGGGCCGGCTGCGAGGAGCGTTGCGCCGGCGGCGTCGGCATACTTGGCGAAGTTCTTCCGGAACAAGTCGGCAAGGTGTTCGGCCGTCGAATCGTAAGCGGCGGCATCGCTCCAGACTTTGCGCGGCGTGAGGATCGCCTCGGGAACGCCCGTCGCGCGCTGCGGCACTTGGAAGCCGAACCACGGATCGGCGACCGTCGGCGCTTGGGCAAGCTCGCCGGAGTGGATTGCGTCGATGATGGCCCGCGTATATTCGAGCTTCATGCGCAGGCCGGTGCCGTAGGCGCCGCCCGACCAACCGGTGTTCACAAGCCAAGCCTCGGCACCATGCGCACGCATTTTTTCGGCGAGCATCTCCGCGTATTTCGTCGGATGCCACACGAGAAACGCCGCACCGAAACAAGCCGAGAACGTCGCTTGCGGCTCTTTCACGCCGACCTCGGTGCCTGCCACTTTCGCCGTGTAGCCCGAGATGAAGTGGTACATTGCTTGTTCGGGCGAAAGCTTACTCACCGGCGGCAGCACGCCGAACGCGTCGCATGTAAGCAGGATGATGTTCTTCGGATGGTTGCCGATGCACGGAATCTTCGCGTTCGGAATAAATTCGATCGGGTACGAGCAGCGCGTGTTTTCCGTGACGGAGATGTTGTTGTAGTCGACGCGGCGGGTTCGTTCGTCGTACGCCACGTTTTCCAACACCGAGCCGAAGCGAATCGCGTCGAAGATTTCGGGCTCTTTTTCTTTCGTGAGGTTCACGCACTTCGCGTAGCAACCCCCTTCGATATTGAACACTCCGTCGTCGCTCCAGCAATGCTCGTCGTCGCCGATGAGCGCGCGGTGCGGGTCGGCCGAGAGGGTCGTCTTGCCGGTGCCCGAAAGGCCGAAGAAGAGCGAGGTGTCGCCGGCGGGTCCTTCGTTGGCCGAGCAGTGCATCGAGAGCACTCCGCGCTTCGGCATCAGGTAGTTCATGATCGTGAAGACCCCCTTCTTCATCTCGCCGGCGTATTCGGTGCCGAGGATGACGAACTCCTTGAGTTCGAAACTGAGGTCGATCGTCGTCCGCGAGGTCATCTGCTCGGTGTGCAGGTTCGCGGGGAACTCGCCGGCATTGAAGATCACATAATCGGGCTCACCGAACGATTCGAGCTCGTCGCGCGTCGGCCGAATGAGCATGTTGTACATGAACAGCGCGTGGTACGGCCGGGCGCAGATGATGCGGATCTTGAGGCGATAGCGCGGATCCCAGCCGGCGTAGCCGTCGACGACGTAGATCTGCGAGCGGAAGTTGAGAAAGTCGACGGCGCGCTGCCGGTTCACTAAGAACGAATGCTCGGCGAGCTTGATGTTGACGTCGCCCCACCAGACATCGGCCGACGACATCGGATGGTCGACGATCCGTTTATCTTTCGGGCTTCGACCGGTCTTCGAGCCGCTGCGCGAGAGCAACGCGCCGACGGAAGTGATGACGCCGTGATCGCTCTTGATCGCTTCTTCGTAGAGTCGCGCCGCAGGCGGGTTGCGCAAGTATTCGGCGTGGTAGATACCGTAGCGAGAGAGATCCGGGAGCGGAGCCATGAGCGAGAATTCCTTCCGTGAGGTGAGGCCGGCGACATGACGATAGTCGCCGCGCAAAGACCGGTTCGATCCATGCGCGATGGATCGAACCGGCTGCGCCGCACGACGATGCCGCCTGCATCGAACGTCGGCGCGATTCGTAAGTTTTTATTTCAACGTCGTCCGTTCGAGGCTATTTCTTCGGAGCCGCCGGATCGGCCTTCTTCACTTCCGGTTTAGCGTCCGGCTTCGTTTCGGTTTTTACATCGGCTTTCTTCTCCGGCACCGGAGCCGGCTTGGCTTCCGGCTTCTTCTCCGCAGGAGCCGCAGGAGCCGCTTGTGGTTTCGCGGGCTCGGGCTTCTTTTCCTCCGGCTTCTTCGCTTCCGGTTTTTTCTCTTCGGGTTTCTTTTCAGCGGGCTTGGCCGGTTCAGGCTTCTTCTCTTCCGGCTTGGCCATCGGCGGCTTTGCCGGCTCTGCGGCAATGACCACTTCCGGCGGCGGAGCGGGCTTCCAAGGGTCGTTCAACTTCGCGCCGGTCGCACTCGCCGGGCGATCGACCGGAAACGCTTCCTTCAACTCCGGCACTTGCCACAAGCGAACCGAAGGAATCTTGCCGCTTGAATCATACGCGCCGCCGGCCGCGAGTTGCTTGCCGTCAGGCGAGAGGGCGACGGTCCAGACCGTCGTGGTGAAACCTTCGAGCAGCTTCGTCTCGATCTTCTTCGCCGGATCGATCAGCCGGAGCGTGCGATCGTAGCCTCCCGCGACGACGACCTTGCCGTCGGGCGTGGCGGTGATGCCGGTCGTCCAGTTGCGTTGCGTCGGCATCTCGGCCGGCTTCGTGGCATCGAGGTTCCAGATCTTGATCGAGCGGTCTTCGCCACCGGAAACGAATTGCTTATCGGCGACGACCCACGCGAGCGTGAGCGCCGGCTCGGTGTGTCCTTCAAGCTTCGCCTTCGGCGTTCCTTTGGCGACGTCCCAAACTTGAATCGTCTTGTCGTCGCTCGCCGTCACGAGGGTCTTGCCGTCGGTCGAGAAGAGGATCGCGTTCACGGCGGCCGTGTGACCCTTGAGGGTTTGCTTCTCGACCGGCTTCGCGCTCGAGACGTCCCAAAGTTTCACGAGGCCGTCTTCACTGGCCGAAGCGAGCAGGCCCGAGCCCGGCACGAAGGCGAGGGCGCGGATCCAATGCGGATGGGCAGGGAACGACGCCGTTTCTTTTCCGGTCGCCGTTTCCCACAGCTTCACGATGCCGTCGTATGAGCCGGTGGCAAGCGTCTTCCCGTCGGCCGAGAATGCTACCGACCACACGCTCGAATCGTGTCCGGCGAACGTCCCCTTGCGGGCACCGGTCGCGGCGTCCCAAACGGCGACGTCCCCTTGCCGATAGAGCAGGCTCTCGCCGCCGACCGTGGCGAGCAGCTTGCCATCGGGCGAGTAGGCGAGGTCGACGACCCAACGCGTGTGCTGCGCGAGGTTCGCAGCCGGCGACGTCGAAGGAGCCACAGCCGGCGGCGGAGCGTGTTCTTTCGCTTCCGGCAATTTAGCCGGCGGCGCTTTGGGGGCGGCCGCTTGCTGGCCCGGCTCTTTGGCCTCGGCCTTCTTCACCGGTTCCGTTTTAGCGGGCTCGGTCTTCGCCGGTTCCGCTTTGGCCGGCTCCTTAGGTGCCGCAGCTTTCGGCGCGGCTTCTTTCGGTGCGTCGGCGGCCAAGGTCGACGCCGCCGGCGAGGCGAGGAGTGCGGCGAGCGTGAGGTAGGTTGCGAATCGTTTTGTGAAGATCGTGGGCATGGGCGATGGCTCGAATGAAGAACTACGATACGATAATGGAAGTCGCGTGCTTGACGAGTCCGTGTCGGGCCGGTTTGATAAGACCGGTAGAGCAGGACGATTATAGCTCGCCGACGACCGCTCGCGAGAGTCGCTTTTCGAGCAGGCGGTCTGGTTTTTTATTTCCGTAACCGCAGCCATGCGCGTATCGAGGCCGGGCCCCCTGCCGGCAATTATTACTCTTGAGAGGAGTTCGTTCGATGTCTGGACCGATCATCCGTTCCGGCCCTAGCCCGAAGTTTACGCAGAATTGGGACAGCATTTTCTCGGGCAAGAGCGGAGCCAAGGCCAAGCCGGCCGCAGCCAAACCGGAAGCGAAAGCCGCGGCCAAGGCCGAACCGAAGGCCGCCAAAGCCGCGAAGCCGGCCAAAGCTGCCAAGCCCGCCGCGAAGTCGACGAAGAAGAAAGCCAAGAAGTAGAAGGCCTAATGACTAATGTCTAATGACTAAGGAAGGACGAAGTTCGAACGTCGAAAGAGATCTAAAATCGTCGACGGAGTTCCACCTTCCTATTAGACATTAGTCATTGGTCATTAGTCATTCCAACCAAGCATCGTCGCTGCTTCGACCCGTATGAAGATCTACACGAAGACCGGCGACGACGGCGAAACCGGACTCTTCGGCGGGCCCCGCGTGCCGAAAGATCATCTGCGCATCGAGGCCTACGGCACCGTCGATGAGTTGAACAGCGTCGTCGGGCTCGTGCGGCTGCATTTGCGCTCGTCGCAGGCGCTGCTCGTCGGGCTCGATGCGAACTTAGAGCGAATCCAGAACGAACTCTTCGATCTTGGGGCCGCGCTGGCGACTCCCGAGCCGATGAAGTTCGGCATTGCGGGAATCACCGACGACGCGATCACGGCACTTGAGCTCTCAATCGATCGCCTCGAACTAGACCTCGAACCGCTGCGTCAATTCATCCTACCCGGCGGCGCACCGGCTGCCGCTTACTTGCATCTGGCCCGCACGGTCTGTCGCCGCGCCGAACGGCTGTTAGTCGCGCTCGCGCGCGCAGCCGATATCGCACCCAACGCGGTAATCTATCTGAATCGCCTCAGCGACTGGCTCTTCGTCGCCGCCCGCTGGGTAAACAAAAGCGAAGGCCAACCGGACGTTCCCTGGCTAAAAGAACGTCCAACGTCGTAGGCACGCTCCGCGTTCCGTAACCTCGCGAGCCTCAGCCCCCGAACGGGAATCGCTACGCTTCCACCCGCCTTGCCGATTCGCCTGCGAGCGGCGAAAATAAGCGGTTCGTCGTTTTGGTCCGCTCGCTCTTAGCGTCGTTCGCCGTGCATCTACTCGCCCATCCTGAATCGCCTTCCGCAGCACGTCCGACTCCGGCCGTGGCGCGCATTGCCGAGGCGCGCCCGGCGGCGTTGGCCGAAGCGCCGATTCCGTTGCCGCTCTTGATCACCGGCATCGCCGGAGTCGCCGGGTACAATGCGTTTCATTATTTTCGCGACAAGTATCCCGGCCAAGTCATCGGCATCCGTCAGCGCGACAGCAAGCTCACGGGCCCCGGCGTCGTGGCGTGCGATGCCGAAGATCACGACGGGCTCGCGCGACTCTTCGCCGAGCACAAGTTTCGCGCCGTGCTCGATTGCGCCGGCAACTGCGCGCTGCGGGCCTGCGAACTCGATCCCGATCTCGCTTGGCGGATCAACGTCGGCGGGGTGAAGAACTTACTCGGCGCGATTCGCGCGGCGGCCGAACCGGTGCGGCTCGTGCATCTGTCGATCGACTTGGTCTACTCCGGCTTCGGCTACGGCAACCACATCGAGACCGACCCGACCGATCCCGTCACGGTCTACGGCAAGACGATGGTCGCGGCCGAAGAGGTGTTGGCGGCGGAGATGCCCGAGGCCTGCGTGCTTCGGATCTCGTTGCCGATGGGGATCAGCTTCAACGGCCATGCCGGAGCGATCGATTGGATTCAATCGCGTTTCAAGAAGGGGCGCATGGCGACCCTCTACTTCGACGAGTTTCGCACGCCGACTTATACCGACTGCTTGAACGAACTCTGCGAGACCGTGCTTGCGCATGAGCGATTGCAAGCGCCGCTCAGCGGATTGTTTCACGCCGGCGCACCGCTTGCGCTCTCGCTCTACGAGATCGCGCAAGTGATCAATCGCGTCGGCGGCTACGATCCGCACTTGCTGATGGGCTGCCCGAGGTTGCACGCCGGCCCGATCCCGCCGCGAGCGGGAAACGTAGCGATGGATTCGTCGAAGCTGGCCGCAGCACTCGGCTATCAACCGTTCGACCCCTGGCCGCACCACACGGCCCACGTGCCGACGGACCGGCTTTGGCACTATCGCCGGCGAGGCACGGAGCCAGGCTCGGAAACGCTGCTGGCCGAAGTGCTTTATCGGAACCCGAGACGCCGAGGATAGTATGCGAAAGACGCAATTCTACAGCCAGATTCCGTTGATTCTGATTTCTCTGTTCGGTCTGTTTTTCGCTGTCACCGAAATCAATGGTTGTAACGGGGGAATAACAGTCGCCATTCTCCGCATCCAAAAAGTGATTGAAGTCGACGATGCGGAAATAAAAAAGCAATATCCGCAATGGTCGACTTCTCGCAGCGATTCGGAGATCGCTCATTACGTGGCGGCTCCATACATCCGAGCGTTGGTCTTCGTATCAATCGTCTCACTGACGACTGCCATTATCCATTTTTGGGGTTCACCCGACGATCACTAATGGCGCCGCGAGAGCGAACCAGGTTCGGAGAAGCTTTTCGCCGAGGTGCTGTATCGCAATCCAGGCCGGCGACGCTAAGCGGTCGCTCCCTTTGGAACGCCACGCTGGAGCGTGACGTTCCACGGGACTTTACCCCTTCACCTCGAAGATCGCCTCGATCTCCACCGCCACGCCGCTGGGAAGCGAGGCGAAGCCGAGCGCGCTGCGGGCGTGGTAGCCGTCCGTCTCTTTGCCGAAGATTTCATGCAGCAGGTCCGAGCAGCCGTTGATCACGGCCGGCTGGTCGATGAAGTCGGGCGTGCAATTCACGCAACCGAGAACCTTAAGCACCTTCAGGCCGTCGAGCGTGCCGTGCGTATTCCACACGCTCCGCAGAATTTCGATCGCGCATTCGCGGGCCGCAGCGTTGCCTTGCTCGGTCTTAAGGTCGGCCCCGAGCTTCCCTTTGATCTTGCTCGTGTGGCCCGACGTGAGGAGTTGGTTTCCCGAGCGGACGCACTTGTTCAAGTAGCCGGGAGCTAGTTTCTCGAACGTGATGCCGAGTTGCTCGGCCTTCTTCTGCGGACTCATAACGGACTTCTCCTGAGCAAAAACAAACGACGAACGATCGACACCGCTCGCGACGAGCGATCCCACGGCAAACACGGAACTTAACTTAGCGGACGATACTAAAAACTCACGGCGTGAAGTTAGTCGCGAGATATGTTGTGAAGGCCTGTGCTGCGGCGACATCATGAAACTCCGAAATAAAGGCATGGGGTGCTTGGGAACGTCGGATCTCTAAAAAGTAGAATGTCCCCCTTTCTTTTAGCCCATCACCTCGGATAGCTTCACCAGTCGGCTTTGTTCCTTGAGCGACTTGGCGCCGGCCCAGACGACGGCCGTCACTTCGAGAATTTCTTGGTGAGGAATCGGCTCTACGCCGGTGCGCACCATCTTGAGAAATTCTTCGGCCATGCGGAACATCTGATACTTATGTCCGTAGGCGAAATCGCCGTCGATCGACGACGTATAGCTCAGCAACTTTTTCTTGAAGTAGACGTCGGTTCGGTCGTACTCGAAACCCACGTAAGGTTGGCCGAACCACACATGACACGGATAACGGTCGGGCCAAGTGATGAGCCCGTGGCACGTGTCTTTGTATTCGTACAGGCTCACCGAATCGACGCCGGCTCCCATCAACGTCATCACGGTCCAGACCGGATGCTGTCCGTAAATCATCCAGCCGGGCAAGCTATAGCGGCTCTGCAACCGTGCCGACACATGCTCGAGCTGCCCGAACTCCGCGGAGTCGCGAATGCGAAGAGCGTTTTCCATGCCCCATTCATAGCAAAAGATGCTCGCCGACATGATCGGCGCTTTGTGCTTGCGCGCGAAGTCGAGAATCTTCTTCGTCCCTGCGACCGTGCCGCCGATCGGCTTGTCGCAAAACGTCGGCAGCCCTTTCGCTAAGCCCGGCGCACAGAGGTCGAAGTGGTCTTCACCCAGGCCCGAGGCGTCTCCCATCCAGATCGCATCGACTTCTTCGGCCATCTTCTCGAGCGACGTCGCCACCTGCACGCCCGGGAAGACGTCGGTAAACATTTTCGCGACCGCCGGGTCGGCATCGTAATAGTGCGTGATCTTCGAGTCGGGGAACGGCAAACGCCCGAAGTCGAGCTTCGGGTTGCGATAAACTTTCTGGAAGCTGTCGAATGCCGGCGGATTGTGTCGCTTCAGAGCATCGAAGTCGAACGTCGGATGCAGGTATTGCGCGAAGTGCCAGGTGTGGCCGTTGAGCTTCTGCGGCTTGCCGAGAATCGCCGCCGAAACCACGCCGATGCGATAAGTCTTTCCCGGTGTCGGTCGTGCCGAGGGCTTCGCAGCTTCTTCCCCTTGCGCAAGCCCGGCCAGCGACATTACCCCCGCCGCACCGGCCAGCCTAAGCATGTCGCGCCGAGCGAACTCGGGGTGATTTGGGTTCGTGCTTGGTCGTTGAAGATCATGCGGGTCGTTCATGAGCTGTTCCTGATAATGAGGGGCAGGCGACGTTGCGCTTCAGCGCCTTTTCGCGCGAGCGAGAAGCCGAGACGAAGCTCGGTAGAGTATGACTAATCCCAAGCCCAAAGCAGCGCCTAAAATCGTGAGTCGGCCCAGGCCACACATGTTTCACGATCGAAGCGTTATCCCTTCGGGATCTTGCTCATATCCATATAGAGCATGTTCCAGCGGTGGCCGTCCGGGTCGATGAAGCCGCAGCCGTACATCCAATCTCCCTTCGCGCTCGGCTCGGCGAACACCGTGCCGCCGGCCGCCGCGACCTTCTGCGCCATCTCGTCGACTTCGGCTCGGCTGTCGGCGCCGATCGAGAACAACACTTCGGTCGCGCGTCGCGGATCGGCGACCTCGTTCATCACGAAGCTTTGAAAGGTCGCCTCGGGAAACAGCATCACGCAGGTACTCTTCGTCCCTACGAGCAGACTCGCCGAGCCGGGCCCATTGCCGTACTGCGGATTCAACGTGAAGCCGATCTTCACGAAGAACTCGCGCGCCTTCGCCACATCCTTGACCGGCAGATTGATCCAAAGCTGATTGATCATGCGTGTGCTCCTAGCTTGCTCGCGGAAAGATCCCGCGAGAAACTGTAAGCAACGTTCAGCGCACACGCTAGTCCGCGCGGTCTTATGTTCCGCTGCGAGCGGCTTTACTTCTTCTCCGGCGTCGCGGCAGCGGGCGCGGCCTTCTCCACCGACACCGCTTTCGGTTCCAGCTTCAGCGAGGCGGAGTTGATGCAGTAGCGCAAGCCGGTCGGAGTTTGGGGGCTGTCGTTGAAGACGTGCCCGAGGTGGGCGCCGCACTTGCGGCAAGTCACTTCGGTGCGCTGCATACCGGCCGAGTTGTCGACGTGTTCTTCGATCTTCTTGCTCTTCAACCCTTCGGCCGGTTGATAGAAGCTCGGCCAGCCGCAATGCGAGTCGAACTTTCCGTCCGACGAGAACAGCACCTCGCCGCAGCCGATGCAACGATAGACGCCGGGAGTCTTCGTGTCGGTATACTCGCCGGTGAAGGCCCGTTCGGTTCCTTTCAAGCGCGTGACGTAGAACTGCTTCTGCGTAAGAATCTTCCGCCACTCGGCCTCGGTCTTCACGACCTTCTCATCGCTCGTTGCCGAGGGCGCATCCTTCGAGGCGGCCTCCTTGGAGGCAGGCTCTTTTGTTGCAGGTGGTGCGGCAGGGTCGGCAGCGGCGGCGATCGAGGCCCCGTCGCGGAGGCTCGTTGCGACGAACCAACCGCCGGCGGCGATGAAGGTCGAGATCAAAACCGCAATGCTCAGCGTACTAGTCAAGCGAGGCATCGAAAATCTCTCCTGCTTTGAATGTTCTCTCGACTCACGCACCCGCGACACAACTCGGCGCACTCAAGCTTATGTTGTTCCGGCGGCGCGATGCGTTTCACTTCCTGTGCGGAATTGATTATACGCAAAACCTCGAATGAATTCATTTCGCAATTGAAAATAGCCCGAAAACCGGCTGTTTCGCAATATAAAGCCGGGCCTCTTCTCCCCTAAAAATCAGCGACGAGCATCCCTCCGTCGACCGGCAGCGTTTGCCCGGTCACTTGTCTCGAGCCGGTGAGCAAGCTCACGATCGCATCGGCGACGTCTTCCGGCGTGCTCACGCGCTGCAGCGGTAGTTTGTCTTCGTGCCGCTTCATCACCGTGTCGTACTGCAAGCCGAGCCCTTGTTCGAGCCACCGGCCGGCAATGAAGCCGGGGGCCACGGCGTTGACCCGAATCGTCGGGCTCAGCGCGCGTGCGAGCGAGATGGTCATGTTGATCACGGCGGCCTTCGACGCCGCGTAAGGGACCGAGCTACCCGTCGCTTTGATCCCCGCCACGCTCGCCACGTTCACCACATGTCCCGCTCCGGTTCGGATCATCGCCTCGCGGGCCGCGCGAATACACTGGAACGAACCTTTGACGTTCACATCCATGATCCGTTGCCAAACTTCATCGGTCACCTCTTCCAAAGCCGAGTGGGCGATGAAGCGCGTGGTGCCTGCATTGTTGACGAGAATGTCGAGCCGGCCGAACGCGTCGACCGCTTTGTCGATGAGAGCCCGACAGGCGGCATCGTCGGCCACGTCTCCTTGGGCCACGGCGGTGCGGACGCCGAGATCGCGCAATTCGGCGGCGAGCGCTTCGGCATCGGGACGCGAACGACAGTAATGTACCAAGACGTCGCAACCGCGCCGCGCGAGCTCCAGCGCCGTCGCTCGCCCAACACCGCTGCTCGAACCGGTCACTACCGCCGCTTGTCCGCGAAGATCGATCATCGAACGCCCCTCCGGTCCCGAATAATGCTGAAGTCTTGATTGAGTGCCGTCTCAGAAGACCGGCAGTATCTCGCGAGCGACGGGCCGTCGCAAGCTGCTCGTCGTGAGTATCTTAGATCCTTGGTTGAGGAGGCGGGCGGTTAGGAAAACTCGGTCGAGCGGAGCGTTTTCGGAAACTTGTCGGCAAGGTTTTGTCTTGCGACCGATCGAAAAACGGCGATATAATCGGAAGCCCGCCGACGACCGTCGGTTGTCTCCAGCTTTTCGCGCCGGCTGCGGCCTCCGCCTCGACTATCCCTCCCCACCGGATTCGCGAATATGCTCGAACTTACCGGACGCTCTTGGCCGTCGGCCGGCGGCTTGGCGCGACGCAGCTTCTTGAAGATCGGTTCCGTCGGTCTGGGTGCGGCCGGCATCGGCGGGCTCGCGCTACCCGACCTCATGGCACATCGGGCCTCGGCCGCCGCCGGCTCCGGGAAGAGTGCGAAAAACGACACGGCCGTGATCCTGTTTTGGATGGCCGGCGGGCCGTCGCAAAACGACACCTTCGATCCCAAGCCCGACGCCTCGGAGATCGTGCGCGGTCCGTTTAAGACGATCGACACCGCGGTTCCAGGGATGCGGTTCAGCGATCAGCTACCGCACCTCGCGAAGGTCGCCGATCGGCTTTCAGTCGTGCGCTCGATCCACCATACGCACGCCGTTCACGACGATGCCTCGCATTGGGTGCAGACCGGCTCGCCTCTGTTGTTCGCCCGCGAGCAAGGACAGAAGCAACCGGCGCAAGGGGCGGTCGTGTCGAAGCTGCGCGGCTCGTGCAAGGAGGGAGTTCCCCCTTACGTTTGCATTCCGGAAGCTTATTCGAGCCGAAGAGGCTTTTATCAGAATGCCGCGTTCCTTGGCGCGCGCCACAATCCCGTGGCCGGCGGCGGCGATCCGAAGTACGGCCAATACAAGCTGCCGGAGTTCTCGTTGCCGGCCGACCTTACGTTCGAGCGAATCGGCGATCGCCGCGCGCTGAGCGATTCGCTCAACGCATTGTCGCGACAAGTCGATCGGCATCCGGCGGTCGCGGCGCTCGACGACACGCGCAGCCAAGCCTACGACCTCGTCAGCGGAGCGGCGGCGCGGGAAGCGTTCGACCTGTCGCGCGAGCCCGACACGCTCCGCGATCGCTACGGTCGGCACTTCTGGGGGCAATCGGCGTTGCTCGCGCGCCGGCTCGTCGAGGCAGGGGTGACCTTCGTCACGATCAATCTCTATGAAGCCGAAGTCGATTGGTGGGACGACCATTCCGTGATCGAAACCGGTTTGCGTAAGCGGCTGCCGCGCTTCGATCAAAGCCTCGCGGCACTGATCGCCGATCTCCAAGACCGAGGCCTCGCCGAGCGGGTGCTCGTCGGTGCCTTCGGCGAGTTCGGCCGGTCGCCGAAGGTCGATGCGAAGGGGGGGCGCGGGCATTGGCCCGGCGCGATGTCGGCTGTGTTAAGCGGCGGAGGCTTGCGGAGCGGCCAAGTCGTCGGGTCGACCACGGCCGACGGCGGAGCGCCGAAAGATCGACCCCTCAGCCCGGGCGATCTCGCGGCGACGATGTATCGTGTGCTCGGCATCGACCACGAGCAGTTCATCCACGATGCGCAAAATCGCCCGCATCGGGTTCTTGAGCAAGGGAAGCCGATCGGCGAACTGTTCGGCTAGGCCGGCGCTAGTTGACGGGTTGTCCCGGTCCGCCTCCGAGCGGCGAGCGGTACTCGGCGGCCGTGATGATCCAGACGCCGTTGCGTTTGCGCAGCTCGACGTCGAACTTGAGTACGACGTGGCTCAGGGCGAGTTGGCCCCCGGCGTTCTTCAGATCGACGCTGCCGATGAACGTCGTCTTCGCGACGATGCCCGTCCCGTCGACTTTGATATCGTCGTCGCGCAGCTCCGTGATCTTCGCTTCGGTGACGGTCACATGCGCCAGATCGATCTGCACCCGGTTGCGCAGCCCGGCGATGTCCGGATTGTTGTCGATTCGCTTGAGAAGCGCCGGCGGATCGTTGGCGGCGACGAGCGCGCGGATCTCTTCGAGCGCGGTATGCACTTCTTCGCGCGGCGTCACGATCACTCGCTCGATAACGACGGCCCCCACGACCATCGCCGCGACTGCCAACATCCCCCACAACACATCCCGCCGGCCGGTGCGCATCAAGACGACGGCGAGCATCGCCTCGACGATGACTCCGAGCAACACCGGCGGCAGTGGATTTTCGGTTAACCAAGTCATAAGTCGGCTTTCGGAGATTCCGTGACCGTAGCAGCGTTCGTTTCCACGGCCTGCGCCGTCGCCGCGAAGGCCGCGCGTCGTTCCCGGCTGCGCGTGAGCAGCACTCCGGCCGTGCCGACCAGCATCGCAATCGTCATCAAGGCGAGCAAGTATTTCAACGAAGTCGGCGGTCGGAAATCGGCTTCGACATACGGCTCCGGTTCCGGCGGCGCAGACATACTCTCCCCTTCACGATCGGGCTCGCGCTCGGCCGACCCGTCCGCACCGCTCGTCCGCGCGGCCGAGTTTGCCCGTTCGATCGCCACGCGTTGCCGCGTGTCGTGCATCCGTTCGATCCGCGCCGTCCGCGCTGCATGCTTCGGCCCGATCACGACGATCCCGAGCATCCCCATCCCGCCGAAGAGCGCTAGCCAGAACCAAGGGTTCTCAGCCAAGTTCGACGGGGGAGGGGGGGAGGGCATAGGGGTCGGAGGTCAGGGGTCGGAGGTCGGTAGTTGATCGACGGGCCGAACTCAAACCGCTCGCTTAGCTTCGCTTATTTGCGTGGGAACTTCGCTGCGAACAGGCTGCCGCCGTAGACCGCCGAACTGCCGAGCATCTCTTCGATCCGGAGGAGTTGGTTGTACTTGCAGGTCCGATCGGTGCGCGACAGCGAGCCGGTCTTGATCTGGCCGGTGCTGAGCGCCACGGCCAAGTCGGCGATCGTCGAATCTTCGGTTTCTCCGCTGCGATGGCTCGAAATGCTCGTGTAGCCGTTGCGCTGTGCCAGTTGGATCGCTTCGATCGTTTCGGTGAGCGTGCCGATCTGGTTGACCTTGATCAAGATGCTGTTGGCGCGACCCGCTTCGATTCCTTCTTGCAGCCGCTTCGTGTTGGTGACGAACAGATCGTCGCCGACGAGTTGCGTCGTCGAGCCGAGCTTTTCGGTGATGAGCTTCCAGCCTTCCATGTCGTCTTCCGAGCAACCGTCTTCGATCGAGCAGATCGCCGGATATTGACGGACCCAATCGGCGAGCATGTCGACCATGCCTTGGATACTGATCTCGGTCGTCTTGCCGGTCTTGCCGCCGAGCGTGTACTTCTTCGTTTCTTCGCTGAAGAGTTCCGTCGAAGCGACGTCGAGCGCGATGCCGACTTGCGAGCCGAGCTTGTAGCCGGCGCCATCGACCGCCTTCGAGATCATATCGAGCGCTTCGATGTCGGTCTTGAGGTCGGGAGCGAAGCCACCTTCGTCGCCGACGGCCGTCTTGTAGCCGGCTTTCTTGAGCACGCTCTTGAGGCTATGAAAAATCTCGCAGCCGCAGCGGAGTGCGTCGCTGAAGTTGTCGAAGCCGAGCGGCATGACCATGAACTCTTGAACGTCGACGCCGTTGTCGGCATGCGCGCCGCCGTTGATGATGTTCATCATCGGGGCAGGTAACAGTGTCGCCCCGGTGCCGCCGAGATAGCGATAGAGCGGCAAGCCGGCATACTGGGCCGCGGCCTTCGCCGTGGCGAGCGAGACGCCGAGGATCGCGTTGGCGCCGAGCTTCGCCTTGTTCGGCGTGCCGTCGAGTTCGATCATTGCCCGATCGACCCCTCCTTGGTCGAGCGAGTCCATGCCGCAGATTTCTTCGGCGATGGTTTCGTTGACGTTCGCTACCGCCTTAAGCACCCCTTTGCCGCCGTAGACCTTCTTGTCGCCGTCGCGCAGTTCCCACGCTTCATGCTTACCGGTGCTCGCACCGCTCGGAACCGCGGCACGGCCGGAGTTGCCGTCGGCCAGCGTCACATCGACTTCGATGGTCGGGAAGCCGCGGCTATCGAGAATTTGACGAGCGTGAATGTCGACGATGGCAGAGCTCATAGAGGTCTCAATCCTAATGACGGGATGTATCGAAAAAGTAGACTTGATTACCGGGGTGCGATTCGTGCGGCGGCGTCTTCGCCTAAGATGGCGCTACGCCGACGCAACGGCCGATTATTTTGACGAAAGGTCCCCTGCTTGACTATGGGCGAAACCGAAATTCGCCGAAACCTTACGGCGACAAAACCTTTCGATGCGTCGTTTACCGCCGAATCGTCTCAATGGCTCGCGAGGTTCTGCGTGCCGGCGTAGTTGCGTCCTGCGGTCTGCGGCAGCGAGCGGAACTGTGGTAAACTTTGGCGGTAAACTCCGGCCTCACGTAAGCGCGTCCCACCTCGTTCTCGAATCTCCGTTCGAAAGCATCATGGACTACATCAATCTCGGCCGCACCGGCCTCAAGGTTTCGCGCATTTGCCTCGGTTGCATGAGCTACGGCGTTCCCGAGCGCGGCGCGCATGCTTGGACGTTGCCCGAAGAGACGAGCCGGCCGTTCCTGCGCCGCGCGCTCGACCTCGGCATCAACTTCTTCGATACGTCCAATTCCTATTCCGACGGAACCAGCGAAGAGATCGTCGGCCGCGCGCTAGGAGAGTTTGCGAAGCGCGAAGAAGTCGTCATCGCGACGAAAGTGTTCCACCAGATGCGGAGCGACCCGAACGGACGCGGCCTCTCGCGCAAAGCGATCTTCGCCGAGATCGACGCGAGCCTGCGCCGATTGAAGACCGACTATGTCGACTTGTACCAGATCCATCGCTGGGACCACACGACCCCCATCGAAGAGACGCTCGAAGCGCTTCACGAAGTCGTGAAGGCCGGCAAGGTCCGTTATCTCGGAGCGTCGTCGATGTACGCTTGGCAATTCTGCTCGGCCTTGCACATTGCGGCTCGCCACGGCTGGACCCGATTCGTGTCGATGCAGAACCACTACAATTTGCTCTACCGCGAAGAAGAACGCGAAATGCTCCGGCTCTGCGCGGCGGAAGGAATCGGCGTGATGCCGTGGAGTCCTCTGGCGCGTGGGCGTTTGACCCGCACGTGGAACGCGGCGCCGACCGATCGGATCGGGAAAGACGTCTACGGCAACACGCTCTACGACAAAACCGAAGCCGCCGATCAGGCCGTCGTCGAGCGCGTCGAGAAGCTGGCGGCCGCGCGCAAGCTGCCGATGGCGCAAGTCGGGCTCGCGTGGATTCTGTCGAAGTCGGTCGTCACCTCCCCGATCGTCGGCGCCACGAAGATGCAACACCTGGAAGACGCCGTCGCCGCGCTCGGCGTCAAGCTTACACCGGAAGAGATCGCGAGCTTGGAAGAACCCTACGTGCCGCACGCAGTCTCGGGGATTTAATGTTGCAGGCACGCTCCGCGTGCCGTCGCCGATCCACCTCGATAGCGATTAAGTCGTCGATCTTCCATTTAATCTCACGGGAATCCATTCGTGGCATTCGAACTGTTCGACCCTCGTGCCGAAGTCGAAATCCGCGAAGGGCAGTTGCCGCATTGGTTTCAGCCGGGCGTGACTTATTTCGTTACCTTTCGAACTGCGGATTCGGTCCCGCAGGAACTTATTTGTTCTTGGCATTTGCGGCGTGAGAATTGGTTGCGAAGTCATGGCATCGATCCACGCTCGCCGCACTGGAAATCGAGATTAAGCTTAGATCCGAAAATAGAAGCCGCCTTCCGTGAGACGTTCGTACCCGAGTTCATGGATTGGCTCGATCAAGGGCTAGGAGAGTGTGTATTTCGCCGGCGTGAATTCGCGGCAATCGTCGAAGAGACATTACGGAGCAGTGATGGCGAACATTATTACCTCGGCGATTTCGTCGTTATGCCCAATCATGTCCATCTCCTGGTAGGTCTGCACGGAGCGACCACCATCCAAGACCAGTGTCGTTCTTGGAAGAAATATTCAGCGACGAGAATCAATCGGTTATTGAAACGGAAGGGGCGATTCTGGCAAGAAGAGAGCTTCGATCACCTAGTGCGCAGTCCTGAACAATTCAGATATTTGCAACGGTATATCGGCGACAATCCGAAAAGAGCAGGGCTTCGAAGCGGAGAGTTTCTGCATTTCGGGTTGAAATCGTTGCGACGTTAACGGAACGGTTGAAGCGTTAGGGTTACGGCACGCGGAGCGTGCCTACAACGTTGCAGGCACGCTCCGCATGCCGTCGCCGATCGATGCACATGCGTAGTAAACGGTTCATTCGGCTTGATATCGCCCGGGCTATATTTTAAGGCATCGCGTTGACTTCATTAAGGCCTAGGTGGAATTGGTTACGGCACGCGGAGCGTGCCTACGACGTTGGCTCGCCGATTTGGTATATTCTCCCCCAATGGATTTCGTTCAGCACTCGCTTTGAAAGATGGTTGCCGGCTTGGATGCCCCGTTGAGTCAACTCGTGGAAATCGTGCGGCGCGTGTGGGGCTACGATCGCCTTCGGCCCTTGCAAGCCGAGGCGATGCAGGCCGTGGTCGAAGGACGCGACTCGGTCGTCGTGCTGCCGACCGGCGGAGGCAAATCGCTTTGCTTTCAAGCACCTGCGTTGCATCTGCCGGGCCTCGCCGTCGTGGTCTCGCCGCTGATCGCCTTAATGCACGATCAGGTCGATGCGCTGGTCGATGCCGGGGTCGCGGCGGCATACGTCAATAGCACGCTCACGCCCGCCGAACGACGACAAACGGCCGATGACGTTCGGGCCGGTAAGATCAAGCTGTTGTATCTCTCGCCCGAGCGCTTGAACGCCGGCCAAACGCTCGACTTCTTGGCCGAAGCGAAACCTTCGTTCTTCGCCATCGACGAAGCGCATTGCATCAGCGAATGGGGTCACGACTTCCGGCCCGACTATCGGATGATGCGGGTCTTGAAGGAGCGGTTTCCGACGACGGCCGTTCATTCCTACACGGCGACTGCCACGGAGCGCGTGCGCGACGATATCGTCCGCGAGCTCGGCCTCGTCGATCCATTGGTGTTGGTCGGCTCGTTCGATCGGCCGAACTTGGTCTATCGGGTGCAGCGCCGCAGCGACCGGATGAAGCAGATCCAAGCGGTCGTCGATCGCCATGCCGACGACTCGGGAATCGTCTACTGCTTGCGGCGCACCGATGTCGAAGAGGTGTGCGCTGCGCTCGTCGCAGCCGGTCGGCAGGCGCTGCCGTACCATGCCGGCCTTGCCGATGAAGACCGCCGCAAGAACCAAGACGCCTTCATCAACGACCGGGCGAAGATCATCGTCGCGACCGTGGCGTTCGGCATGGG